>JBGXYD010000018.1:0-26178 GCA_041815005.1 Leptotrichia sp.
ATAGTTTTAGCATTAATACAGGAAGAACAAGTAAATACAGAGAAAATAAAAAAAATTATGAAAGAGGAGGTATAAAGTGAAAACCAGGTATTTATTTTTGATTTTATATCTATGCATTGTAAATATATTGAATTCTGCATATAAAATAGAAAAACAAAGAGTATTTTTTAATGAAGTACCGGTATTCAGATATGATAAATACAATTTTCAGGTTCCTGTAGACATTGATTCTTTTACTATAATAGATAATTATTATGCAAAAGATAAGTATGCAGTCTATTTTTTAGGTGAACAAATAAGAGATGATATAGATTTATCTTCGTTTGAGGTAGTTGGAAGAGGAATTTCTAAAGATAAAGACAATATTTATAAATATTGGACAAGAGTAGAAAATATAGATATTTCATCAGTTAAAGTATACAATGATAGGAAAACTGATATTTTTAATTCGTATTTGCAAGATAGAAATGGAATATATTTTGTAAAACCTTTTATAGGAGGAATAAGAGTTAGAAAATTAAAGGATGTGGATATACCGACATTTGAAGAGATACATTCCGGTTATTCGAAGGACAAAAAGAGTGTCTATTATAGAGGAATTAAAATAGAAAATATTGATACTAGAACTTTTCAAATAATAGGAGATGAAAATGATAAAATTAATGAGTATTCAAAAGATAGGAATAGTATTTATTATAAAGAGATAAAAATAAAGAATGTGGATATGAATACATTTAAAATATTGAATCCTTCAAGTTATTCGGGAGATAAGAATAAGATTTATTATGAAGGAGTAGAAATAAAAAATGTAGATTTAAAAACATTTGAAATTTTACCTCTTTCACAGTATTCAAGAGATAAAGACAATATTTATTGTAATGGGGAAATTCTTGAAAGGGCAGATAGAAAAAGTTTTAGGATAATTGAAAATAATGGACGGAAAATAGCAGAGGATGAGAATAATAAGTATTATCAATGTGAAATTGAAAAAATAGAGGATAATGATGATTATAAATGTGAAAAAAATGGATATCAGATTAAAAACGGCAGAGTGAATTATAATTGCAGAAAAACTGATATAGATGTAAAGAGCTTTAAAAAAATAGGAAATGAATATGTTGTTGATAATGATTATGTCTATTATAGAGGAATAAAATTACATGGAGCGGATTCAAAAACATTTGAAATAATTAATTCAGAATTGGCGAAGGATAAAAATCATATTTATCATAGAGATAAGGTATTAGAGCTTATAAGTCCTGTACAATTTGAAATTCTTAATGATTTAAGTTCAAAATATAATACATTCTATGCAAAAGATTATAAGGGATTATATTACATAATTTTGAGTAATTTCTATATTCCGAATGGTGTGGTAAAAAAAATAACTGGAATAGAGAATGTTAAAGAATTTAAGATTTTAGATGAAAATTACTCTACATATGGAAATAAGATATTTTTCTTAGGTGAAGAAATAAGAGGAGTAGATAAAAAAACATTTGAAATTATAGATTATAATTATTCAAAAGATAAGAATAGTGTGTATTGCGGTTCTACGAAAATGAAAAATGCAGAACCTAAAACATTTGAAGTAGTTGATAAAAACAGAAATCTGACAAAAGATAAAAATAATAGATATCAGAACTGTTTTTTGATAGACTAAAAGTAGAGAACTTGAAAAAAGTTTACAGGATACAATAAATGTAGTTGCAATTTTTAGGGTGGATAGTGAAATATAGGGATAAACTTGACTATAATATCTGGAATGATAGAGATTTACAGATAATAAGCCTAGATGATCCTAATATAAAAGAGATAGTAGGAGCAGAAGCGATAGCAGGAAGGGCACACCATACAGGAGGAGGTAAATTTATAGAGGAATGTCAATAGACCAAAGACCATCAGAAATGACACAAAAGAAGTATTTGGTCATTGGGAGCTAGATAAAAGGATAGAGTAAAAGTTGTAAAATAAAGCTTTACAAATCATATAAAATTGAGTATAATGTTATACAAGATAGAGGTGCAGTTTTTAAAAGTAGATTTATGGAGAAAAGTCATTTCGGAGAAATAAATCAAAAGGAAAATCTGCCGAAGCACAGGGGTTGACTACCACTGATGCTGGGATTATGGAGAATATCCGTAATACTGTCATTATCATATAAGATAATGTTGAGCTGTCAGATATAAATCATAAATTTTAATTTTTATAGAATAGATGTTTTATATGCTGATAACTTTATCAGCATTTTTTATTATAATCAAGTTTATTTTTAACTTTATAAAAAATGTTCATAAGGAAAGACGGGCAAATCAAATTTTTTAAGAGAAGGGAAAAGTGAAATTATGAAATTATTTGGAACATCAATTGTTAATGAAAGGGGTAATCTTTCCATAGGGGGAGTAGATACAAAGGAATTGGCAAATAAATATGGGACACCTCTCTATGTTATGGATCAAGAGTTTATTGAAACGACTATTGATAAAATGAAAGAGGCATTTAAATCATCGAGGTTTGATACTAAGATAGCGTATGCAGGGAAGGCATTTCTTACAATGGGGATGATAAAACTTGTAGATTCTAAAAATCTGGACCTGGATGTAGTTTCAGGCGGGGAAATGTATACTGCATACAAGGCGGGATTTCCAATGGATAAGGTTCATTTACATGGGAATAATAAAACAGTGGAAGAACTGGAAATGGCGGTAGATTTTGGTATAAAGGAAATAGTCATAGATAATGAGGATGAAATAGAAAAACTTGAGAAAATATGTGAGAAAAAGGGGAAAAAACAGGCTGTTCTTATAAGAATAGATCCAGGAATAGAGGCTCACACTCATCATTATATAAAGACATCTGGGCTGACATCAAAGTTTGGGATATCTTTATTTCAGGAAAATCTGTTTAATATAGTAAAGAGGATAAATGATAGTGAATATATAGAATTTAAAGGCTTTCATACCCATATAGGATCTCAAATATTCCAGTCGGCGTTTTTCATATTTGCATTGGATGAAATATTTAAGTATCTTGATAAGCTTAAAAAAGAGCTTGGTATAGTAGTTCATACGGTAAATATGGGGGGAGGCTTTGGAATATACTATAAAAAGGGAGATGATCCTAAACCTATTGAAGAAGTGCTTTCTGAAATAATAACTTATACTGAAGCAATGGAAATAAAATATCAGATAGGTTTTAAGGAACTTTGCATAGAGCCTGGAAGAAGTATAGTTGGAAATGCGGGGACGACTCTTTATGAAGTGGGAGGAGTAAAGGAAACAGTAGGAGGGAAGACCTATGTATTTATAGATGGAGGAATGTCTGATAATATAAGGACTGCATTGTATCAGGCTGAATATGAAGCGGGGATAGTGGATAAACTAGAAGATACGGACACAATGGAAATGACTCTTGCAGGAAAACTCTGCGAGTCAGGGGATATAATAATAGAAAAGGGGTCTCTTCCTAAATCTACAGAAATAGGGGATATAGTAGCGATTCCCACTACAGGAGCATACTGTTATACAATGTCGAGCAACTACAACAGGGTCGGAAGACCAGCTGTGGTATTTGTAAAGGATGGAAAAGCTAAAGTGGCAGTAAAAAGGGAAACATATGAGGATCTTTTAAGAAATGATGAAATATTTGAATTATAGGGGAGAATATTAAAAAACTAAAAAAATGGGACATTTTCATTTTTAAAGTGAAATTTAGTTTTGCAAATGACTAATATTAATTGAAAGGAGAGTAGAGAAATTAATGATAATTGTACATAAATATGGAGGAAGTTCAGTTGCAATGACTGAAAAGATAATGAATATTGCAAAATATCTGGGAAGTGTAAAAGATGAAGGACACGATGTGGTTGTAGTAGTTTCAGCAATGGGAAAGACTACAGATCATCTTATAAATTTGGCATTTGAAATGACGAAGAATCCTAATAAAAGGGAAATGGATAGACTGATGTCTACAGGTGAGCAGCAGACAATAGCCCTTTTAAGTATAGCAGTACAGTCTCTTGGCTATGATGCCATTTCACTGACGGGAAGGCAAGCTGGTATAAGGACAGTAGGATATCATACCAAAAATAGAATAGAGTCAATAGAAGTTGAAAATATAACAGGCCATCTTAAGTCAGGAAAAATAGTAATAGTAGCAGGATTTCAAGGGGTAAATGAAAGAGGAGATGTAGCAACCTTAGGAAGAGGAGGATCAGATACTTCAGCTGTAGCCCTTGCAGCCGCATTAGGAGCAAAATGTGAAATATACACTGATGTTGATGGGATATATTCAATTGATCCAAGGGTATATCCTGAGGCAAAAAAGATTTCAAGGATATCCTATGAGGAAATGATGGAACTTGCCTTTCTTGGTGCTGGTGTAATGGAGCCAAGAGCAGTGGAACTGGGGAGTAAGTATGGAGTAGAAATATATGTGGGAAAATCACTTGGAGAAAAAAATGGGACTATTATAACATCAAAGGAGAAGATAATGGAAAAACAGGTAGTAACAGGAATATCTATAAATGAAAATGTATTGATGGTGAATGTAGAAGAAATACCTACATATGCGGAAAATGTATATATAATTTTCCAGGAAGCACAGAAAAACGGAATAAATATAGACATAATAAGTCAAAATGATGTATTAAGTGAGACAGGAAGCTTTGCCTTTACAAGTCCTAGGACAGATCAGGAGTCATTGGAGAAGGTAGGAGATATATTGAAGGGAAAATTTCCTAAAATGGCCTTTATAATAAATCCTTATGTGTCAAAAGTTTCCATAGTAGGGGTAGGTCTTGCAAGTAATATAGGGATTGCTGCAAGAGTATTTAAGGTGTTGGCAGAAAATAACATAAGTTTTCACCAGGTTTCCACTTCGGAAATAAGTATTTCCCTTGTGGTGGATGAAGTCATGGGGAAAAAGGTGGCAGAACTTCTGGCAAAGGAGTTTGAAATATAGTTTTTGAAGTTTTAACAGATAAATTTAATATAAAATAATAAATAAAGGCAATATGAGAAATAAAAAACAGGGAGGTTTTGTAATGCTGAAATTTGAAAAATATCACGGAGCAGGAAATGACTTCATTATTGTAAATGAAAAGGATCTTATAGAAAAAGGGATACCTGACTACAATGAACTGGCAGCCCAAGTGTGTGACAGACATTTCGGTATAGGGGCAGATGGACTTCTTATATTGAAATATGTGGCAGGTATACCCTACATGTTTTATTATAATTCTGACGGAAGTCAGGCCCCCATGTGCGGAAATGGAATAAGATGCTTTGCCCATTATTTGAAAAGCAACAGGATAGAAGAAGATGATAAGTTTACTATTAATACGTTGTCAGGAGATCTTGTAATAGCAACCTTCTATGATGAAGAGGAAGATGAATTTTCAGCTAAAGTAAATATGGGAAAGCCCATCTTTGACGTGAATAAGTTGATTAATATCTCAGGGGAGAAATTCCTAAAGGAAAAAATAAATATAGGTGGAGAGGAAATAGAAATTTCCTATATATTTATGGGAACAGATCATTCAGTAATTTTTGTGGAGGACTTTGACCAATATAATATTAATAAAATTGGAAAAAGTATAGAAAACTACATAGAAATTTTTCCTAAGAAGGTAAATGTAAATTTTGTAAAAGTTATAGACAGAAATAATATGGAAGTAATAACATGGGAGAGGGGATCCGGAAGAACCCTTGCCTGTGGAACAGGAGCAACAGCTTCGGCGGTGCTTGGAAGAATATTCGGACTGGTAGATGAAAAGGTGAATGTGAGGGTTCCTGGAGGAAATCTTGTGATAGAATATGGAGATATAGGGGAAGATGTCTTTATGACAGGACCAAGTGAAAAAATTGCCCAGGGCGAGTATGTTTATAAGAGATAGAGAAAATGGGAAAAAATATTAATGGAAGAAGAGTTTATTTATTGGAATTATAGAGCTTTTTAAGTGATAATGTGTAGAAACAATACTTGAAGCAGGGTAAAAATTCAGGAGAAAAATTTAATGTATAGGAGTTGATTATATGAAATTTGAAGGATCATATGTGGCATTAATAACCCCATTTACAAGAACAGGGGAGGTGGATGAAGAAAAAATAAGGGAACTTGTAAACTATCATATTGAAAACGGGACAGCAGGAATAGTACCTTGTGGAACTACAGGTGAAGCACCTACACTGACCTTTACAGAACATGAAAAGGTCATAAAAATAGTGGTTGAGGAAGTAAAAGGAAGAATACAGGTAATAGCAGGAGCAGGATCAAATAACACAAAACGTGCCATTGAGCTTACAAAATATGCGAAGGAACTGGGGGCTGATGCAGCACTAAGTACATGCCCTTATTACAATAAGCCAAGCCAAAGGGGTATTTATGAACATTATAGACGAATTGCAGAAGAGGCAAAATTTCCTATAATGCTCTACAATGTTCCAGGAAGAACAGGAGTGAACATAGAAGCCCAAACTGTGGAAAAATTGGCAGAGATACCTGAAATAGTGGCAATAAAGGAGGCTACGGGAAGCCTTGAGCAGATGATAAGGATACAGGAGCTGTGCGGAGATAAGATTGAAATACTGTCGGGGGAAGATCACCTTATATTGCCAATGCTTTCAATAGGGGCAAAAGGTGTGGTGTCTGTTGTGGCAAATATTATGCCGAAGGAAATGAATAATCTTATCCGTTCCTTTTTAAATCAGAAATATGAGGAAGCGTATAAACTTCACTCTCTGCTTTATGATATAAGCAGAAATATGTTTATAGAAGGGAATCCCGTAACTGTAAAAACGGCGATGAAGATATTAGGAATGGTTGAAAATGATGATGTAAGATTGCCATTATTGCCTTCGGAACAGAAAACAAATGATAAATTGGAAAAACTATTTAAATTAAAAGGGATTTTGTAAAAAATTGTAATTGAAATTGAAGTAAAAAATTATATAAAAGGAAAGTGTATTTAATAATATTGTAATGTTATTTGAAAATATTGACTTTGGAAGTGAAATTTAGTTTTGCAAACGGATATAAAATAAAAAATTAGGAGGAATTGGAAAAATGAAAAAATACAATGTAGCAATTGTAGGAGCAACAGGCTTGGTAGGACAGACTTTTTTAAAGGTTTTAAAGGAAAGGAATTTCCCTGTGGAAAATTTATATCTTTATGCATCGGCAAGATCGGCAGGGAAAAAGGTCAGCTTTAATGGGAAAGATTATTCAATTATTGAGCTGAAAGATGAAAATATAAGAGAAGATATTGATATAGCATTATTTTCGGCAGGAGGAGGTATTTCAAAGGAATATGCTCCAAAATTTAGAGATAAGGGGGCTGTAGTAGTGGATAACAGCAGTGCATGGAGGATGGAAAAAGATATACCTTTAGTTGTTCCAGAAGCAAATCCTGAAGCACTGAAGGATCATAAAGGGATAATAGCTAATCCTAACTGTTCCACGATACAGGTTATGCCCGTGTTAAAGGTTCTGGCTGAAAAGTATGGACTGAAAAGGGTTGTATATTCCACTTATCAGGCAGTTGCAGGATCAGGGCAGAAGGGAATAGATGATCTTGAGGCAAACTTAAAGGGGGAGCCGTCAAAGGGATATCCTCATCAGATAGCCTTTAACCTTTTACCCCATATAGATGTCTTCCTAGATAACGGATATACTAAGGAAGAAATGAAAATGGTGGAGGAGACTAGGAAAATACTGGGACTCCCTGAATTAAAGATAACTGCAACTTGTGTAAGGGTTCCTGTAAGGATGGGGCATGCAGTATCAGTAAATGTAGAGCTTGCAAATCCTTTTGAACTGGCTGATGTTGTAAAAGCCTTTAAGGAAAAAGAAGGGGTAATTGTAAGGGACGATGTTAAAAAAAACGTATATCCGATGCCAATAGATGCAGCAGATACAGATGAAGTATATGTGGGAAGAATAAGAAGGGATGAATCGGTTGAAAATGGATTAAACTTATGGGTAGTAGCAGATAATATAAGAAAGGGTGCAGCTACAAATACTGTACAAATAGCAGAAACATTAATAGAGGATGGATTTATAAAGTAAGAAATTTCATAACAAAAGGATATGGTAATAAACATAAAAATAGTTTAAAGCATATGAAAATATAAAATTTTAGATAAAGGAGATTATAAAAAATGAAATTGAATAAGATGAAAAATAAAATGGTGTTAATGGGAATAGCTTTAATGATGTTTGTTTTAAGCTGTGGAGGAACTAAAAAGAATGACAATGTACTTAAAGTCGGAATGGAGTGTGGATACGCCCCATTTAACTGGTTTCAGAATGATGATAAAAATGGTGCAGTAAAAACTGATGCAGGATATTGTGGAGGATATGATGTTGAAATAGCCAAATTGGTAGCAGCAGGGTTAGGAAAGGAACTTCAGATAGTGAAGACGGACTGGGATGCCCTATTGGGACCTGCAATAACTTCAGGAAAAGTGGATTTGGTTATAGCCGGTATGACAGCTACTCCCGAAAGAAAGCAGAGTCTCACTTTTTCTAAATCCTATTATGATTCAGATCTTGTAGTAGTAGTGGCTAAGAATAGCAAGTATGCAACTGCTAAAAATATACAGGATTTATCAGGGGCAAGGCTGACAGGACAGCTAAATACACTGCACTACACAGTAATAGACCAGATTAAAGGAGTATCCAAGCAAACTGCTATGGAAAATTTCCCAGCTATGATAGTGGCATTAAATTCAAACAAGATAGATGGTTATGTATCTGAAAGACCGGCTGCAATGGCGGCGCAGCTTACAAATCCTAATCTGACTTATATTATATTTAATAAGGAAAGTGGCTTCCAGTATGAAACAGATGAAGTTTCAGTGTCTATCGGAATGAAACTGGGGGATACTGAGCTGGAAAATAAGGTAAACGGTATACTTAATGGAATATCTAAGGAACAGAGACAGCAAATAATGGAAACAGCTATAAAAAATCAGCCTTCAGAACAGTAATTACGGAAGGATAATTAAAAATAAAATATAGAAAGAGAATGTGATAAAAAAATGCAAAAAAGTTTTTTTGAATGGGTTATATTTTTTCTACAGCAGAACTGGCAACAGTTTCTTACAGGGACAATGGTAACTTTGTTTATCTCATTGACAGGAACAGTGGTAGGTTTCTTTATAGGACTGCTTTCTGCTTTAGTAAAAAATATGAGTGAGGAAAATTTTGGAATGAAAATATTGAATGTGTTTTTTTCAATATATGTGGCTGTTTTTAGGGGAACTCCTATGATAGTGCAGTCGATGGTAATATATTACGGGTCATCACAGGTTTTAAAACTGAATTTGAGTCCTATTGGTGCAGCACTGTTTATAGTGTCCATAAATACGGGGGCTTATATGAGCGAGATAATAAGGGGAGGGATAGACTCCATAGATAGAGGGCAGTTTGAGGCGGCTCAGGCTATAGGTATGACAAATTTTCAGATGATGAAAAATATAATATTTCCCCAGATGTTTAGAAATGTCCTTCCCTCAATAGGGAATGAATTTATCATAAATATTAAGGATACGTCAGTACTAAATGTTATAAGTGTTACAGAGCTCTTCTTTGTATCCAAATCTGTGGCAGGAACTTACTCAAGATACTATGAAGTTTTTATTATAACTACTTTAATATACTTTTTCCTTACATTTACCTTATCAGCTCTATTGAAGCTGATTGAAAAGAAAATGGACGGTCCAAAAAACTTTGAGTTTTTAGATCATCAGGAAGGGGAGGTATAAGAATGGAAACAGGAAAAAAGGTAATCCAGATAAAAAACATAAGAAAGGATTTTGGAAAGAGGACAGTTTTAAAAGATATTAATTTTGATGTTCACGAGGGAGAAGTTGTAAGTATAATAGGGTCATCAGGAAGTGGAAAATCAACACTCTTAAGGTGTATAAACCTTCTTGAAAAACCTACTAGTGGAGAAATTATATTCCATAATGACGATGTGATATCAGGAAAAATTCCTTTGGTAAAGTTAAGGGAAAAGGTGGGGATGGTGTTTCAGCAGTTTAATCTTTTCAATAATTTAAGTGTCCTTGAAAATTGTGTCATAGGTCAGATGAAGGTATTGAAAAAATCCCGTTCAGAGGCTGAAGAAACGGCAAAGAATATTCTTACAAAGGTGGGAATGGAAAGATTTATAAATGCAAAGCCTAACCAAATTTCAGGAGGACAGAAGCAAAGGGTGGCAATAGCAAGGGCACTTGCCATGGAGCCTGAGGTTCTTTTGTTTGATGAGCCGACATCAGCACTGGATCCCGAAATGGTGGGGGAAGTGCTTAAGGTTATGAAGGATCTTGCAAAAAGCGGGCTTACTATGATAGTGGTAACCCATGAGATGTCTTTTGCCCACGATGTATCCACAAGGGTAGTATTTATGGATCAGGGAGTAATAGTGGAAGACAATGCACCTGAAATAATTTTTGATAGTCCTAAACACGAAAGAACAAGGGAATTTCTATCCAGAATGCTGGATAGATAGTATAAGTATTAATATTTCAAAAAATATATAAATAATTTTTAGACAAAATATTGATATTTTAAACAAAATAATGTAAAATAATAAAAGAATAATTAAAAATAAGGAGAAGTTAAATGGCTAAAAATATTGTAAAAAATGAAACAAAGAAAGAGGAAATAAAGAAAAATGAAACAAAGAAAGTAAGCTTAACGGCTGAGGAAAAGGAAGAATTGAAGGGAAATGAAGAAGGAATAAAACAGGTTCTTATAAATAAAGCAATTCTTGAAACTGCGAAAAATTATGAATTCACTCCAGAAGAAAAGGAAGAATTTGACTACCATTTCAAAAATGAGAAGGCTAAGTTTTTTATTGCAAAGGAAATAGAAGGAAGAGTATCTGTAAATGAAGATGATGTTACAAGATTATATAACGAAAATAAAGGGCAGTTTGATGCGCAAAACATACCTTTTTCCCAAGCTAGAGAAATCATCCAGAGGGATTTACTACAACAGCAGCTTATGGTACTTGAAGATGAAGAAGTAGCGAAACTTATTCAGGAAATTGAAAAACCTGTTGAAATAACAAAGGAAGAAATTTTATTCTCAAAGGGGAATCCTGATGTGATAAAGTCGATCATTATAGGAAAGATTATTGAAAGAAAAATAAAGGAAGCAGATTTTGAAAAGAAGGAAAAGAATAACATAGAAATAATAGAAAGCAACGTATATATAAACTATTATCTGGATTTACAAGTTAGAAAAAATGTAGTAGTTACTCAAGAGGAAATATCAAATATATATGAATCTGAAAGAGGGAAACTAGGTAATATAACTCCTAATAGTGCTTATAGTCAGATAGCAAATGGACTTTTAAATAATAAAGTAAATGAAGAACGAACAAAGATAGTAAATACTATTGCAGAAGAATACAAAATAGAAGATTTAGTTAAAGAATACAAATAAAATATAAAATAAAAATTAAAAATATTCTTTTATGTTGACATTGGGAAAGGAATGGTATATAATCATTAAATGAAATCCTTTCCCACAAAGGACTCGATATATCCTATAAAACAAAGAAGAATTTTAGGAGGATAAGAATAGTGAATAGATACACTGTAATGCAAAAGAAAGAAGAAGTAACAAGAGACTGGTATGAAATAGACGCAGAAGGAAAGATACTGGGGAAAATTGCAGCTGAAATAGCTTTTAAGCTGATGGGTAAACATAAGCCTAGCTATACACCGCATGTAGACGGAGGAGACTACATTATCGTAATAAATGCAGACAAGTTTGCTGTTACGGGAAATAAGCTTAAGGATAAAAAATATTATAGACATAGTGGATATCCGGGAGGATTAAAAGTTAGAAATCTTGAAGAAATGCTTGAAAAGAAACCTGCTGAAGTAATAAGAAAAGCTGTTGAGAGGATGCTTCCTAAAAATAAGTTAGGCAGTCAAATGATTAACAGATTAAAAATTTATACTGGAACAGAGCACAATCACAAAGCTCAAAAACCAGTGAGAATAGAATTATAGGGAGGTAATTTTTGTGGCAGAAAAAATTCAATATTTAGGAACAGGAAGAAGAAAAACTTCAGTAGCAAGGGTTAGATTAATACCAGGTGAAACAGGAATAATAATAAATGGAAAAGACATGAGGGAATATTTTGGAGGAAGAGAGCTTCTAGCCAAGATAGTAGAGCAGCCATTGGAACTGACAGAAACTCTGAATAAATATGGAGTAAGGATAAATGTAAATGGTGGAGGAAATACTGGACAGGCAGGAGCAATAAAGCATGGAGTTTCAAGAGCTTTATTAGTTGCTGATGAAGCATTAAAGGGAGCTTTAAAGGAAGCTGGATTTCTTACAAGAGATTCAAGAATGGTTGAAAGAAAGAAATATGGAAAAAAGAAGGCAAGAAGAAGCCCTCAATTTTCAAAAAGATAATGATATACAGTGTTATAAGCCTTGTAAATATAATGTTTACAAGGCTTTTTTTTACCCCACACATATTATACAGCCATTATAAAATAAATTTATAGTTTTATTTTAAATAGGTTTTACTATAAAATAAATTATAGCTAGTAAAGAAAAGTATCGTACAACCCTAGTATAACTTTTTTGATTGCAAAATTAGATTAAATAAGGTATAATTTGATATTGATAAAAGCGTGTATGAGGTAAGATATGAATATAATTTTAGAGGATGATACAGTCTACAGGAAAAAGGTAAAGGATTTTGGTGTAGTCCCTATAAATAAAAGGATTATAACTACAGGGGAGAAACTTGTCTTTTTTAAGGAAGGCAAAGTAGAAAAGGAAATAGGGGGTAAGGTAAAGAACTGTGAGATAATAAAATATATAAAAGACAAGAACCAGCTATTTGTTTCAGGAATATTCTTTGTTTCCACTGCTGCAGGAAAGGTGTACAAATGTGACAGTAGGCGAAAAAAGATAGTCGAGGAAGTATTTGATTTTGACAGGATACCTGAAGCTCTTGAATTTACTACAAGTGGTAAGATTATATATATTTCAAATAATATTTTATATTCGTATGATACTGATTCTAAGGAAATGATATCTAGAAAATGCTTTAAGTCCCAAAATATCCGAGGAAATTACAGGATTTTTACAAGTGGAGAAAATATAACTGTAAAATATAGGAAACTTCATGAAAATGTAAACAGGATAACTATTTTTGATAATACTCTTGAAAAGATGTTTAGTGTAAAGACAGAAAACAATCATATTCATTCGAAAATTATTGGACTTGAATACATCGCGGGGACAGACACGGGGGAAATAGAAATATGGGATATACTTGATTCCGAACTTTATGATTCTATAAAAATATCTGACTTCAGGATAACATACATCGAAAAACTTGAAGAAAACTATATTATAGGTACAGGAAACGGAGGATTGGTCATAACGGATGAAAAGTTCAATATTCAAAATGACCAGAATATTCTTACAGGAGAAATTATAAAAATATGTGGAATAAAAGACGAAATATATGTTTTAAGCACTGAAAACAGGATACTAAGATTTAAGGTAGACTTTAAAAAGAACCTTATAAAATTATAATTTGATAATTAAAAATAAAAATGATTAATAAGATAGAAAAGTGATAAAATGAAAAGGATGTGATGAATGAGTTGGAAAATAAAATAAAACTGTACGGTTTCAACAACCTTACAAAAACTCTTAGCTTTAATATATATGATATTTGTTATGCCGAGACCCAGAGAGAGCAAAAGGACTACATAGCATATATAGACGAGCAATATAATTCAGAAAGATTGACAAGAATATTAATAAATGTGGCTGAAATGATAGGGGCACAAGTTCTTAATATATCAAAGCAGGACTATGACCCTCAAGGGGCTTCAGTAAATATATTAATAGCAGAGGAAAGGATCGATCCGACTAATATAGATGAGTCTTGTAATAGGGGGAAACCGTTTTTTAATTTAACGGAAAAAACTGAAACGGTGCATGGACATTTGGATAAGAGCCATGTTACAGTGCATACTTTTCCAGAGTATCACCCTGATAATTCCATATCCACCTTTCGTGTGGATATAGATATTGCAACATGTGGAGAAATCTCTCCTCTTAATACGCTAAACTATCTGATAGACAGTTTTGATTCTGACATTATAACGATGGATTACAGAATAAGGGGATTTACACGGGATGTAACAGGGAAGAAGTTTTTTTCAGATCATAATATTACATCGATACAGGACTATATAGAAGCTGAAAAGCTCAAAAAGTATGATGCCATTGATGTAAATGTATATCAGTCAAATATATTTCATACGAAGATGCTCATAAAGGAAATAGAACTTCAAAACTATCTTTTCAATCAGGATGTTTATGAAATATCTCCAAAAAAAACGTCTAGAAATTACAGACAGGCTACGAAAGGAAATGATAGAGATATATAGTGGAATGAATATATATTAGACTTTAATGTTTCTAGCAAAGAAAATAAAGTTATAAGTAAAATGGAGAAAAAACAAAAAATATTAATGAAGAAAGGCTTTATTTATTAAAATTGGAGACTTTTATAAATGACGATGTTTTATAAATATTAAGGAGGAAAGAGGGAATGGATAAGGGGATACAGGAAAAGGCGGTCTTATATGAGGCACTGAAGAAGCATATTTCAAACAGAGTGGTTAGATTTGATGTTCCCGGACACAAGGGAGGAAGGGGAAATAAGGAATTTAGGGATTTTATTGGAATAGATGCCATGAAAATAGACGTCAACTCCATGAAACCTCTTGATAATCTGTGCCATCCTACAACAGTAATAAAGGAGGCACAAGATATTGCTGCAAATGCCTTTGGTGCTAAAGAGGCTTACTTTATGGTGAGTGGAACTACGGGAGCAGTTCAAGCTATGATAATGTCCACCTGTAAAGCAGGAGAAAAAATAATAATTCCTAGAAATGTGCATAGAAGTGTGATAAATGCCCTTATATTAAACGGAGCTATACCCGTATATATAAATCCCGGACTGAATAAAAAACTTGGGATATCACTTGGAATGTCCCTAAAGGATATAGAAGTCGCCATAAGGGAAAATCCGGATGCAAAGGCTATACTGGTAAATAATCCCACCTATTATGGAATCTGTTCAGATTTAAGGGGGATAGTAAAGCTGGCACATGAAAATAATATGCTTGTCTTAGTAGATGAGGCACATGGGGCACATTTTTATTTTGGCGATAACCTTCCTGTATCTGCCATGGAAGCAGGAGCAGATATGGCTGCCATAAGTATGCATAAGACAGGGGGATCTCTTACTCAAAGTTCTATACTTTTAAGTGGGGAGAGGATAAATGGAGATTATGTAAGGCAGGTAATAAACCTAACCCAAACTACAAGTGCCTCCTATCTTTTGATGACTTCCCTCGACACAGCAAGAAAGAACTTAAGTTTGAAGGGTAAGGAAATCTTTTCAAAAATAATGGAATTTGCTGAATATGCAAGAGAAGAGATAAATAAGCTGGGGGGGTATTATGCCTATGGAAGAGAGCTTATTGACAAGGATGCAGTCTATGATTTTGATATGACAAAATTGTCAATTTATACCAAAGATATAGGTCTTGCAGGAATAGAAGTGTATGATATTTTAAGGGACGATTATAATATACAAATTGAATTTGGAGATTTAGGAAATATTCTGGCTATTATTTCGGCAGGAGATAGAGGACTGGAAATAGAAAGACTTGTCTCCTCACTAGCTGAAATAAAAAGGCTTTATTCAAAGGATTCAGCTGGAATGTTTGACCATGAATATATTAGTCCGAAAGTGATTCTCCCTCCCCAAAGGGCATTTTACTCAAAAAAGGAAATGATATCCATAAGGGAGAGTTCGGGAAGAATAAGTGGGGAGTTTGTTATGGCATATCCACCGGGAATTCCTGTCCTTGCACCGGGGGAAAAAATAACAGGGGAGATAATAGAATATATAATGTATGCTAAGGAAAAGGGCTGCCTTTTAACAGGGACGGAAGATATGAAAGTTGAGAATATAAATGTTATTTTAAGTGAAGAGGAACAGGAGGTGAAAAGATAGGAATGGAATTATGGTATACGGAAGAACATACAGAAAATGTAAGGTTTTCAATAAAGGTAGATAAGCAGCTAATAAGTGTGGAAAGTCCCTTTCAGAGGATAGATATATTTGAGTCTAGGGAATTTGGAAGATTTCTTACTTTAGATGGATTTATGATGCTAACGGAAAAGGATGAATTCATTTATCATGAAATGATGGTTCATGTGCCGATGGCAGTAAAAAATGATACAAAAAAAGTGCTTGTCATAGGGGCAGGAGACGGAGGAACTGTAAGGGAGCTTGTAAAATATAGTAATATTAGCCAGATAGATATGGTTGAAATAGATAAAATGGTGGTGGATGTATGTAGAGAATATCTTCCTTCTACTGCCTCAAAGCTTAATGATCCCAGAGTAAACCTTTATTTTGAAGATGGTTTGAAATTTGTAAGATCCAAAACAGACGAATATGACCTTATACTTGTGGATTCTACAGATCCCTTTGGTCCTGGAGAAGACCTATTTACAAGGGAATTTTACGGCAATTGTTTTAATGCCTTGAAGGAGGACGGGATTTTAGTTAACCAACATGAAAGTCCCTATTACAAGGCGGATGCTGAGGCTGCCAGAAGGGCAAATAAACAACTTAAGGCGGTATTCCCATATGCAACGGTGTATCAGCTGCATATTCCTACTTATCCGTCGGGACATTGGCTTTTTGGATTTGCATCTAAAAGATACAATCCTGTGGAGGATTTGAAGGCAGAAGAGTGGGACAGCCTTGGTCTGGAAACCAGATATTATAATACGGATATCCATAAGGGAGCCTTTGCCCTTCCCAACTATGTGAAGGAACTTTTGGAGGGGAAATAGAAAAAAACGGTATTTTAATATTGGTATTAAAAAATAAAAATAGAGTCGCAAGTAGATGGGAAAAATCAAAAAATATCAATAGGAAATGACTTTATTTATTAGGATTACAGACTTTTATAAATAATAAAAACAGAAAATAATAAAAAGGAGAAGTAGCAATGATTTCGTTTTTTCTAAAGTTTTCCCCAGTTGTTCAGGCATTAATGGGGACATTATTTACATGGGGAGTAACTGCATTAGGGGCATCAATTGTATTTTTCTTTAAAGAAATAAACAGGAAAATTTTAAATGCAATGCTCGGATTTGCTGCTGGAGTAATGGTAGCAGCAAGTTTTTGGTCATTGTTAAATCCTGCCATTATTCTTTCGGAGGAGCTTGGACAAGTTCCGTGGGTTATGGTGAGTATAGGATTTTTATCTGGAGGACTTTTCCTCTTTGGAATAGATAAGATTCTTCCCCATCTCCATGTGGGACTTTCTGGAAATAATACTGAAGGGATAAAAACTGGATGGCAGAGAAGTGTACTTCTTGTTCTAGCCATAACATTGCATAATATACCTGAAGGTTTGGCAGTGGGTGTAGCTTTTGGTGCAGCTGCCTATGGTATACCTGGAGCAAATATAACAAGTGCCATAGCTCTGGCAATAGGGATAGGACTTCAAAACTTTCCGGAGGGTGCAGCGGTATCCGTTCCCCTTAGAAGGGAAGGATTTTCTAGAGGAAAGGCCTTTGTATATGGTCAGGCTTCGGGTATAGTGGAACCAATAGCTGGAGTTGTGGGGGCATTGGCTGTGGGAAGTATGAGGAGTTTTCTGCCATTTGCATTATCTTTTGCTGCAGGAGCTATGATATTTGTAGTAGTGGAGGAACTTATTCCAGAGGCACAGAATGGTGAGAACCATATGGAAGAGAAGAGCAAAGGATCAGCTGATTTGGTGACATTAAGCTGTATGCTAGGATTTACTGTCATGATGATACTGGACGTGGCTTTGGGATAGAAATAGGTAAAAGTAAAGTTTATTTTATATGTTTTGGAAAATAAACGGAGTTTAAGAAAGGAGACAGGATGAAAAATAGAAATATTCATACATTTATCGGATGCGATAACGAATATAATGAAAGTAAGATTGTGATTTTTGGGGCACCCTTTGACAGTACGACATCATTTAGACCTGGAACAAGATTTGCAAGTGCTGTAATGAGAAATGAAAGCTTCGGTATAGAAACATACAGCCCTTATCAGGATAAAGATTTGGAGGATTATAATATTTTTGATGCAGGAGATTTGGAACTTTCCTTTGGAAATAGTGAAAGTGCATTAAAGGATATAGAAAATATGACTACAGAAATCCTTAAAGATGGTAAAATTCCCTTTATGATAGGGGGAGAACATTCAGTAACATTGGGAAGTGTAAGGGCAGTAGCTGAAAAATATCCTGACCTCCATATAATACAGTTTGATGCACATACTGATTTAAGAAATGACTACTTAGGTCAGAAATATTCACATGCCTCTGTCATAAGGAGATGCTGGGATATAGTGGGGGATGGAAAAATATTCCAGTTCGGGATAAGAAGTGGAGAAAGGTCAGAATGGGAGTTTGCAAAAAAACATCTGAATACGACAAAATTTAATTTTGGAAATAATTTTGATGAACTGGATAAAGCTATAGAAAAACTGGAAGGGAAACCTGTATATTTTACACTTGACTTAGATGTACTTGATCCTTCAGAATTTCCAGGGACAGGAACTCCTGAATCAGGAGGAGTTACTTTTACTGAACTTCACAAGGCGATAGAAAAAATTTCAAAGCTTAATATAGTGGGACTTGACATGAATGAACTTTCTCCAATCTACGATCAGTCAGGGCAGTCTACGGCACTTGCCTGTAAGCTTTTAAGGGAGATATTGCTATTTGTTTATAAGGAGGAATTCAGGAGGGTAAATTTATGATACTGGAAACAGAAAGATTGTGTATTCGGACTTTTATTCAAAAGGATTTTGAAGATGTGTTTGAAATATATTCAAATGAAATTGTATGTAGATATTTATTAGAAGAAGTTTGGGATTCGGATAATAAAAAAGAAAACTTTAGTAATAAACTAAAGAATAATAAACTAGATAAAGAAACAGCTTTAAATTTGGCAGTATTATTAAATGAAAAGGTAATTGGGGATATTTCAATTTGGTATACAGGTATGAAGGATACAGTTGAAATCGGTTTTGTTTTCAATCCTAAATTTTCAAAGAAAGGGTATGCAAAAGAATCAGTGAGAGCAGTTATTGAAGAATTATTTAATAAGTACAGGATTCATAGGATTCAAGCTAATTTAGATGCCAGAAATATAGCATCTTCAGCCTTGTGTAATAATATAGGTATGAGAAAAGAAGCTCATTTTATAAAAGATTATTGGAATAAAGGTGAGTGGACAGATAGCTATGTTTATGGGATGCTTTTTTCTGATTTGTAGAATATCAAAATAAAAATTTAAAGTAAAAAATGAATAAAATTATAGAAACTTATTACATAAAAAAATAATATTTAGAAAAATCTAAAATATTAGAATATAAAATTTGCTTTATATTTGAGATACTTTAAAATTTGTATTATGATAATATAATCAAAATAAACAAGTTATTATAAAGTAAAGAAAATTAAGGAGGAATAAAATGGGTAAAAAAGCTTTAATTATAGGTGCCGGGGGAGTATCAAACGTAGTGTGTCATAAATGTGCACAAAATTCGGAAGTATTCAGTTCGATTATGATTGCAAGCAGGACAAAGTCAAAGTGTGATGCAATAAGAGAAACAATAGAAAAAAGCAAGTATGCAGGCAGGATAGATATACAGACTGCAAAGGTGGATGCAGATAATGTTCCCGAGCTGGTGGAATTAATAAATGAATACAAGCCTGACATTGTAATAAATGTGGCATTACCGTATCAGGATCTGACTATAATGGATGCATGCCTTGAAACAAAGACGGATTATCTTGATACAGCAAACTATGAACCTTTAGACACGGCAAAATTTGAATATAAATGGCAATGGGCCTACAGGGAAAAATTTGAAAAAGCCGGAATTACAGCGATTTTAGGTTGTGGATTTGATCCAGGAGTAACAGGGGTGTTTTCAGCATATGCCCAAAAGTATTATTTTGATGAGATAAACTATATAGATATATTAGATGCGAACGCAGGAGATCACGGATATCCTTTTGCAACAAACTTTAATCCAGAAATAAATATAAGGGAGGTCACAGCTAACGGAAGTTATTGGGAAGATGGAAAATGGGTAGAAACAGAGCCTATGGAAATAAAAAGAGTGTACAATTTTCCGCAAATTGGGGAAAAGGATATGTACCTGCTTCATCATGAAGAGCTGGAATCCCTTGCATTGAATATAAAAGGAATTAAAAGAATAAGATTTTTTATGACTTTCGGTCAGAGTTACCTGACACATTTGAAGGTATTGGAAAATGTAGGAATGACATCGATTGAACCAATTGAATTTGAGGGAAAGCAAATTGTACCATTACAATTTTTAAAGGCTGTTTTACCTGACCCTGCTTCCCTTGGACCTAGAACAAAAGGGAAAACAAATATAGGAAATATATTTAGAGGTAAAAAAGATGGACAAGATAAGACCTATTATGTTTATAATGTTTGCGACCATGAGGAATGTTATAAGGAAGTCAGCTCCCAGGCGATATCCTATACTACAGGAGTTCCTGCGATGATAGGAGCTTCGTTGGTGTTGTCAGGTGACTGGAAAAAACCGGGAGTTTACAATGTGGAAGAAATGGATCCTGACAAATTTATGGAAGCACTAAATAAATTTGGACTTCCTTGGGTGGAAGACTTTAACCCTGTTTTGGTGGATTAATTTAAAGTCAGTTATTTATAAAGAAAGGTACTTTTTGATTTTTCAAAAAGTACCAAAAAATTTTACTGGCATAAAAATTCTACTTGATAAAAAAATTACAAATATATTATTATGAGGAGAAAATGAAATAATGTACATGGAACATATGACAGAGTTACTGGTGACGAATATTGCAAGAGCATTGGAGCTGATAGGGGTTATAATTGTGGCAATAGGAGCTGCAAAGGCTATATTTAAGCTTGTAAAGACCAAATACGACTTATATGATTCTAAAATAAGAATAGATTTCGCCAAGGCTCTTACCTTCAGTCTTGAATTTAAACTGGCTTCGGAGCTTTTAAAAACAGTGGTAATAAGGACATGGAATGAAGTTTTGATACTTTCGGCAGTGGTGCTTTTACGGGTTATCATGACACTTATTATTCATTGGGAAATGGAAAATGAAGAGAAGAAGGATAAACTGGAAAAGGTAATGCTTGAGCGAAAGCAGAGAATGGATAGACTTGAAAAAAATCTTAAAAAATAGGAAATATAAGTAGGAGGAATATAGTAGAAGTGGTTAAGAATAAGTATTTGGATATGGATATTAGTAACCTTCCAACACCCTCATTTATAGTAGATGAGAGGTTACTAAAGAAAAATTTGGAAATATTAAAAGATGTAAAGGACAGAACAGGATGTAAAATTTTGCTTGCACAAAAGGGATTTTCGATGTTTTATTTTTATCAGTTAATAGGTCATTATTTAGATGGAACAACGGCAAGCTCATTATTTGAAGCAAGGTTAGGATATGAAGAAATGGAGAAAAAATTTCATAAAAAAAATATAGAAACTCATATTTTTAATCCGTCGTTCAGGGAAGATGAATTTGATGAAATATTAAGATTAACCAATCACGTTGTATTTAATTCCTTTAATCAATGGAATAAATTTAAGAATAAAGTTATACAAAAGGAAAAAGAATTGAATAAAAAAATAAGTTGTGGATTAAGGGTAAATCCTGAGTTTTCAGAAGTGGAAACAGAAATTTATAATCCATCGGGGAGATTTTCAAGATTTGGTGTAACTATAGGAAACTTCAAAGAAAATGAGCTAGAAGGAATAGAAGGGCTTCATTTTCATGCTCTTTGTGAACAGAATTCCGATGCCTTGGAAAATGTACTGAAGGTATTTGAGAAAAAATTTGGGAAATACCTTTATAATATGAAGTGGGTAAATTTTGGAGGAGGACATCACATCACTAGAGAAGACTATAATGTGGAAAAACTTGTAAAATGTATAAATCATATAAAAGAAAAATATAATGTGGAAGTATATCTTGAACCTGGGGAAGCGGTGGCACTGAATACAGGCTTTCTTGTGTCGGAAGTCCTTGATATTATAGAAAATGAAATGGAGATACTGTTAATGGATACATCTGCTTCATGCCATATGCCTGATGTGATAGAAATGCCCTATAGACCTTTTATATTTGGATCAGGTATGCCGGAGGAAAAGCAGTTTACATATAGACTTGGCGGTCCTACTTGTCTTGCAGGGGATATTATAGGAGATTATTCTTTTGATGAGCCTGTAAAAATAGGGGATAAACTTATATTTACCGATATGGCACATTACAGTATGGTAAAAACAAATACATTTAATGGAATAAATCTTCCGTCAATAGCGGTATATACTGAAAAAGAGGGAGTCAAAGTAATAAAGACTTTTGGATATGAAGATTTTAGGGAGAGGTTGTCATAGGTAAAGTTCTAAAAAAGATTTTTTACAAAAATAGAAGAAATATTTACTGTTGCAAAAAATATAAAATTAAGATTAAGGATATGAACTTTATTTAATTTTAAGTATAGGAGAGATATACAAATGAATAGTAAAGAAAAAAGATACTATGAAAAATTCCAATCAGAAAATATAAGTGAAGAAGATCTGCAGAAGGGGAAACGGAAAGCAAATAAATTGGGAGATTTAGCTAATGATTTCTTAATGCTTATAGCAATGGTTAAAGATACTGCATCGGGAGATTTTAAGTTAAGCGGAATTGAATTGGTAACAATTATAGGAGCAATAGTATATGTTGTATCTCCTATAGATGCAATACCTGATTTAATACCTCTAGCAGGATTTACAGATGATGTAAGTGTTGTTGGGATAGTGCTGTCACAGGTGGCTAGTGCTTTGCAAAGGTATAAAAATAGATAAGTTGAAGTGAAATAAGAAAATTACAACAGAGAAATTAAACAGGGGATAAAAATAAAGATGGAGGAAAATATGAAGGAGATATTAAAAAAATTATGGGATAAATTACCCAAAGGTCGACCTTGTTGTGTTCCAGAAGCAGAATCATGGATTGGAGAAAAAAGAAACAATGAGCTGAATAATGTGGAACAAGAGGAAATAAAAGATAAAAGGAAAATAGATAAATAAGAAATGTAAATCTGTACCAATATAAGACAGAATGGGAATAATATATAATATAAGGGGTAATAGATAAATGTTTAATTGTAATTTATTAAAGATAAAAAATAAAATAAAAATATAAAATGATGAAAATGGAGGGATTTTTATGAAAAAGATAATTTTAGTTGCAGCAATACTGTCAGTCGGAATTTTGGTATATTCAAAACCATTAAAAAAAGAAAATATTCAAGTAAAACAAAATGTTGAAAAAATAGAATCTACAAAGACATCGAAAATAGGAGCCAGCTATGAAGCTGAGATGCTAAAAAGAATGGAAGCTATACAAAAAGAAGTTCAGCCAGATTTAGATTCAGGAGTAACAGCGGATATGAGTAATGCAGCCCAAAAATTGGAAGGAGCGTGGAAAATAGAAATGAAAAAAGTTTATGACTTACTTTTATCAGAACTACCTGAAAATGAAAAAATAAAATTAAAGAAGGAACAGGAAAAGTGGGCTAAAAAAGTTGAAGAAAATCTTAAAAAAAGTGACGATGAGAAAGAAGGTGGGACAATAGAAGCATTGATGAAAGCTGGGAAGTTCTTAGGAAGTACAGAAAACAGGGCATTGGAACTGGCAAAAAGATATGATGAGTTACAAGAAAAAAAATAATTGAATAAAACTATAAATTAATAAAGGAGAGAAGAACAATGAAAAAGTTAATGACTTTAATATTTGTAATTTTGAGTATTGCTACTTTTGCTGGAAGGTATCAAGGAGGATATGTTAATGGAATATGGTATCCTTTTTATAAAAATACTCCAAATGAAAAAAAGTGTTTGGAGCAAACTGGGGATGGTGATGAAATAGAAGGATGTACTCCTTATGGAATTATTTCTTTTAAAGGTGATATAGCAATAATAGGAGTTGCTGAGATAAAAGTTGGGAATGAATATGAGAATAAAATGTTCCTTAAGGTCTCTGATTTTAAAATTACAGATGAAGAAGGGAATATATATACCCCCTCTACATATCCTTCAGAAAAAAAGGATAAAAATGGAAATTACATTCCTCTTTTTGGAACACGTAAAAATGATTTTATGAAACATTTAAAAGATAAAAATCTAAAACTTAAATACAGTGGTAAAAATTGGGAAGAAGATTATTACGTATCTAAATCTGGAGGGTATGTCGCACCAGCATCTGTAGTAGAGCGTATGTATTCAAAAAAAGAATTGGAAGATAAGGATTTTGTTAGAAAAAAAATAAAATTTTTAGGTGTAGAAAAAATAAAAATAAATTCAGAAATAACAACAAGTACTTATTACACAGATGAAAATTATTTATGTGTAGACTTTACTGGAAATGTTGAAGGATGTTAGAATTTTTCCTGAGAAAGTTGAGAATAGTAACACTTAGATAAATGTAAGATTACAGTTGATAAGATGAAAAGGATGATTTAATTATGAAAAGAAAAATCAAAATTGGAGGAAATTAAAATGAAAAAGATAGTTATGACATTGCTGCTGTTAATTGGAGTTATTGGTTTTTCAGAAGAAATTGGTTATAATTTACCGTTTACGAGCGATGGAAAACTACATGAGGAAATATTACTAAAAAGTACAATAACAGCTGATGATGTATCAATAGAAATTAAAAAATTAAAAAATGGAAAATATCAGTTTTGGGATTCTGCTTCAGATCCTGATTATGAAGATCAAATTCCGTTTATTACAGAGGCAGTTGTGGAAAAAAATGTCCTTTGTGATGAGTCTATTTGTGTAGGGTATGATACAAAATTAAAGTCTCCTGTGATTTTAAACAGAAAAACTAAAAGAATAGTTTTTATAGTACGTCCAGATGACTATACAAAAATCGATGACCCTGATTATGTAGAAAGATTTCCGGAAGATAATCCAGAAATGTATAAGTTATACCGTGATTATTATAAATTATATAAAAAGTAATAGGAGGTAAAAATGAAAATTTTAAGTGTAAAGATACTGGGACTATTGACAATGTCAATGTTATTTTTAGTTTCCTGTGCAGGTAAGGTAGAAGAAAAGGCAAAAGAAACTGCTGAAACTGTTAAGGAAACAGTTGAGACCGCTAAGAAAAAAGTTACTGATAATAAGGTGCTTGTACTATATTATTCTGAAACAGGGACTACAGAAAAAATAGCGGGAAAATTGGAGGAAATAATTGGAGGAACACCGGCAGTAAAGGTGGATAAAGTAAAAATAGAAGCAGCGGAAGCTTATAATTCTGAAAAAATGCAAGAAGTTGTAAAAAAACAACTCAATGAAAAGAAGTTTCCAGAAGCAAAGCCTGTGAATGTGAATATATCTGACTATGATTTAATAATAATTGGTACGCCTACATGGTTTGGGGAACCTGCACTTCCATTAGCTTCTTATTTACAAAGTCAAGATTTTTCAGGTAAAAAGGTAGCGATATTTGCTACTTATGGTGGAAATGTGGGAGAAGTAATCAAAAATACAGAAAAATATATAAAAGGTGCAACTTTTATTCCAGGAATATCGGTAAAGGCTGGAGATATACAAGCCGATAAATATCTAGAGATATTTAAGAAATGGGTATTAGAAGATGTGCTTGGTATAAAATAAAGAATTTAATCAGTGCGGGAGTCTTTGGACTCTTGTGTTTTCTAATGATTAAGGAATAATTTTAGCCTAATAAAATATATTAATACCATCTAAAACCAACCTGAAAAATTATGGTTATTTTACTCAAACCCAAACGGTTTTTATTTTAATAGTCTGATTTTAAGAAGGTTTCAGTATAAATGTAGTGAGAGCCCTATTCAGCAAAACTTTCAAAGGAGCATAATGATACAAATATACTAGCCTTTGGTTCACGAGTAGTAGGAAGTGAACTTGCTAAATTAATTGTAAAGGAATGGCTTGAATCTGAATTTGAAGGTGGAAGACATCTG
>JBGXYD010000019.1:0-5540 GCA_041815005.1 Leptotrichia sp.
GAGCCCTATTCAGCAAAACTTTCAAAGGAGCATAATGATACAAATATACTAGCCTTTGGTTCACGAGTAGTAGGAAGTGAACTTGCTAAATTAATTGTAAAGGAATGGCTTGAATCTGAATTTGAAGGTGGAAGACATCTGGGAAGAGTTGAAATGATAGGAGAGATGGAAAAGGAATAGTTATTTTGGATATTTGAAACTGCCTCGAAAGTAGGAAATTTGAATCTAGAATAGGTAAAAAATATTATAAATTTTATTATACTATTATAGATTAAACTATTTTTGAGGCAGTTTTTGATTTTAATTAATATTAAAAACTAACAATTTTTTGGAAAGTCAAAGGAAAAAACAGTCCTTACATTTTGAATACTTTCCACAGAAATCTTTATATCGTGCCGTAATGCAATGTGCTTTGCAATAGCAAGCCCTAATCCCATTCCGTTTTTGTTATCATCTCCTTCTGATTTATGAAAACGATCAAAAATCTTATCTAGGCTGTCATATGAAATTCCTTTTCCTTCATTAGAAATATCCAGCTTGCATTTTTTGTTTTTGTCTGAAATAAAAACATTTATATTTCTATGTTCAGGGGAAAACTTTATGGCATTATCTAAAATGATGATAATCATCTGCCTTATGCGGTGATAATCTCCAGAAAATACAAAATCACATTCTTCATTTCCCTCTACAAGTATTTCTATATTCTTCTTTGAAGCTGGCTGGCGCATGCTCCTTATGGCATCTTTTATTACTTCAGATAGTTTAAAGGGATTTTTTTCAATGGAAAAATCAAGGTTCTGAAGCTTTGATAAATCAATAAGATCATTAATCAGCTTCTGAAGATGAATACTATCAGAAAGAATCTGCTGGTGATATTCCTTGAGTTTATCTTCCGAAGAGATTATGCCATCACAGATTGCCTCCATAGATCCTCTTATCACTGTGACAGGAGTTCTTAACTCATGGGAGACATTTATAATAAAATCCTGTCTCATTTTTTCAAAATGTTCGCTTTCTTTAGAACTTTTATAGAGTTTAAGTGCAAGAAAGTCAACTGTTCTTGCCAAATCTCCAATTTCATCATTTAATGTAACACCAGTTTTTGCATCGTAGTTTCCTTCAGAAAGTTCCAGAGCTGTATTCTTAATTTTATTTAGAGGTCTGGTAAAGTTTAAGGAAAAAACTATGGAAGTTATTCCTGAGAGGAAAAGTGCCAATAGAATACTTATAATAAGAGTGTATATTCCATTATTCAGTGCTGATGAAATATTTTCCACAGGGGAGTGAAGCAGGACAACCCCTACAACCTCTCTTCCCTTCAGTACAGGGGCAGCAACAGTTATGGCATTTTTATCAAGAAATTCACTAAAATTTTCCGTAGTGTTTAGATTACCCTTTAAGGCAGTCTTTATAGCCTCTTCAGCATTTGGAGGCAAAGTCTGATAGGAATCAGAATCAAGTCTGCTTTTTTTACTTTGGATAATATTTCCGGTATCAGCCTCAATAATCCAAACTTCAGCCATTGCTATATCCTCGATGAAACGCATATTTCGCCGGCGTGGTCCATCCTTATTGTTACTTCCATTGGGAAATGTTCTATTTCCATCATCATTTGAAAACCATGTATGTGCCAGTGTTTCTGAAAGTTTTTCTGCCCTCTTTTCAAGATTTTTCATATTTAAGTTAACAGTATTTCTCATATACATATATGTAAAGAGAAACCCTGTAACTATTGAAAATAAAAGAAGGGAAACTCCAAAATAAAAGACAAGCTTTATAAAAATCTTATTTTTAAACCGTATTTTCTTAAAAAAATTCATAAATTCCCCTTTTCTATAATAAAAATATAAAAGTTTTTGCAACTTCTTTAAGCTATTAAAATATAACTGTTATTCATAAGTTTCGAATTTGTATCCTATCCCCCATATGGTCTTAATAGCCCATTTTTCATGCTCATAATTATCCAGCTTAGCACGAAGTCTTTTAATATGGGAATCTACAGTTCTGCTATCTCCAAAATAATCATATCCCCATATGGAATCAAGCAAATTTTCACGGGTAGACACCTTTGACTGATTTGTTGCCAGCGTCCATAGCAGCTCAATTTCTTTTTTAGTGAGGGAAATTTCTTCATCATTTATTTTTACAGTAAAGTTGTTTAAGTCAATGTTGAGGTTGTCATAGGTGAATACCTTTAAGTTTAAATCTCCCTTCGGGGAGATACGACGTAAAATAGCATTTACTCTTGCTATAACTTCACCAGGTGAAAATGGTTTAACAATATAATCATCAGCCCCTATTTCAAGCCCCATAATTTTCTCAAAGTCCTCTCCCCTAGCTGTAATCATTATTATAGGTACATTGGAAAAACTTCTTATTTCCTTACAGACCTCAAAACCATTTTTTATAGGCATCATCACATCCAGGAGGATAATGTCAAACTTATTGTTTCTTACTTTATTTAGCACTTCTTCTCCATTATATGCCTCTGAGACAGTAAAATTATTCTTTTTACAGTATTCCCCTAATATGGAAACAATTTGTCTATTATCATCAGCTATTAAAATATTATACATATAATTATCATCCTTTTTAGTTTTTTATAATTTTAACATAAAATAATAAAAAAAAGAATAAAGAGTTTGGAAATAAAAAATATTATTACGGAATATTTATAAATAATTAGATATTTATAAAGAATTTCACGATACTGAATATATTTATTCACTTATTAATTATTATAGAATTTCAAATTTAACAAAAAGAGAATTGTCATATTTTTGTCAAAAATGAATGATATTATATCGACATACAGGAGAAAGACTCCTAAAAATAAAAAACGAAAAGAAAAATGGAGGTATAAATTATGAAAAGAATAGGAAAAAAAGGACTGATGGGAGTAGCCTTATTAACAGCTTTGTCTTTATTTACAGGAGTGGCTATAGCAAACAGTACATCAACTAATAAAGTAGGAAATACTACAGGAATTCAGCAGGAAAGAAAAAGAGTGGATCCTGTGAGATTGGAAGAACTTAAGAAAAAGCTTAATACAGGGAAAATAACAAAGTCGGAAGCTACTGAAATAATAGAAATACTTGATAGACGATATAAAAATAAGACGGATAGACAAGAAAATTCCAATAACGTAAGAAATACAAATAATTCTAATACTACAGGAACACAAAGAGAAAGAAAAAAAATAGATCCTGCAAGATTAGAGGAACTTAAGAAAAAATTAAATACAGGAAGTGTAAGTAAAGCAGAAGCTGAAGAAATAATCAATCTGATTGACAAAAGAAGAAGAGGAAATAAACCAAACGGACAAAGATTCTCAAACGGTAAAGCAACTGACAAGGGAACTTCCAATACAAACTAATAGGCTACTAATATAATTTATTTGATAGCAAACTAACAACTACAAAGAGGATGAATAGAAGGGAACAGTTACTTCTTGACATCCTCTTTTGATATATATTATAAGGTTTCCGCATGGTAGGAACTTCTTACAAGGGGACCGGAACTGACCCTTTTAAATCCCAGCTCATAGGAAATTTCTTCATAGCGTTTAAACTGATCAGGATGTACATATTCCTTAACGGAAATATGGTTCCTGGTAGGCTGAAGATACTGTCCTATAGTAACCATATCACATTCTACCCTTCTTAGTTCTTTAAGCACTTCTATGATTTCCTCTTCTGTTTCCCCAAGTCCCACCATAATACCTGATTTTGTATGAAGTCCTTTTTTCTTGGCATAATCCAGTACATTGATACTCCGCATAAAATCTGCGGCAGCCCTTACCTGCGGGTATAAGGAAGGGACAGTTTCTACATTATGGTTAAGAACATCGGGCTTTTCATTGTATATAATATCTAACAGCTCTGTATTTCCACTCATATCAGGGATAAGAAGCTCCACAGTAGTTTCTGGATTTAGATTGCGTATTTCTAACATAACTTCCCTAAACTGATGAGCTCCTTGGTCGGGAAGATCATCTCTGGAAACAGAAGTTATTACTGCATGTTTTAAATTTAGTTTCTTTACGGCTTCAGCTACATTTCTAGGTTCATTTTCATCAATCGGATCGGGCTTTTCACGTGCCACATTGCAGTAAGTGCAGTTTCGAGTACAGTTCCTACCTAAAATCATAAAAGTTGCAGTTCTTCTTGCAAAACATTCCATACGGTTAGGACAGTTTGCAGCCGAACATACAGTATTAAGATTTAGATTGGAAACCAAAGAGTTTACATAGGTAGTATTTTTATCACCCTGAACCCTTAATTTAAGCCATTCAGGTTTTTTAAGTATTTCTCGTTTCAAAGAATTCATCCCCTTTCAGAAAGTTTTAAAATATCATTTATAAGATAGTCCTTTTCCATTCCCTTTATATACTTTCCAATATCAGTATTTCTAAGGGCAAGAACTAGAGCCTCCCTTTCAGCCGGAACTCCCTTTAGCCTGTTACAAAGATCATCTACCCCCAGTTCACTGAAGAAATCTCCCTCCAGAATAATATCCTCAATAATGTTATCTTTAAGTTTAAGAACAGTTTCTACAATTCCAAAGGAATACTTTTCAGAATTTCTAAGTTTATCCAGAGAAGTTGTTATACCATAATTCCATTCATCAGACAGAAATATTTTATTACTTATTTTTTGAATTTCATTTATTTCACCATCAGTTAGTTTATGGGTATAAAATATATTGTATTTATCCTTAATAAATTTCTCCATATAATCCATAAACTGTGTAATATCCATATTAATATAATCCCCTATAAAACCTATTCTGGAAGGAATAGAAGAAACTTCCCGGTTCTTAAACTTTATATCCCTTGCTATGAGGGAGTGCTTTATATGCTCCATATTACCATTGAAAAGAAGGGTTCCGTGATGAAGCACCTTATTTTTCCTATGATACTGGGCATTTCCGCTTACTTTAAGGTTATTTATATGAATATCGTTCCGTCCTGTAAATCTTGCATCCAGCCCTAAAGACTGAAGACCCTCTGTAATCGGAACTGCAAAACGTTTAAAGGAAGAGTTCACCTCTTTGAGGGAGGTTTCTCTTTTGGAAATAAATGAATATTGCATGTTATATGTATCACAGTAAATTGCTCCTCCTCCAGAAAGCCGCCGAACCACATCTATATTATGTTTGTTTGTATATTCAAGATTTACCTCCAGATGAATATTTTGGAATCTTCCTATAAGGATGGAAGGACGGTTTCTCCAAAATATAAAAATATCTTCATCACAGTTATCCATAAGATATAGCTCAAGAGAGTGGTTAAACTGTGGGTTAAGACTGTTATTTTCTACAAAAATCATAGAATGCCTCGCTTTTTTATGTATTTAATAGACTTATATAAAATCTATTTTATATAAGGATACCATATAAATTAAAAAAAGCAATTACAATTTTATAATTTTATTTTATATTCATCAGAAACAGGTCATAAGCCTGCTCATATAATAACTTATTGCATAGAATGTAGTAATGTATATACTAATTCCAAACAAAATATAATAAATAATGAA
>JBGXYD010000020.1:0-17697 GCA_041815005.1 Leptotrichia sp.
AAAGGAGTTTAAAAAAATAGAAGAATGCCTTAATAACAGGCCTAGAAAGATACTAGGATTCAGTAAGCCTAGTGAAGTTCACAATGAATATATTAGACGTAACAGGAATATTAACTAAAAAGAAGTTATCTTAATTAATAACTAAAATAACTTCTGGAATTTAATTCTTACATAAATTCTGTTGCACTTTACTTGACAAGAAGGTAAAAAATTTTATGTAAAATTATCTTGATTTAAAGATAAAAGAGAAGGAGGGATATTATGGCAAGACATAAGGAACTTCTAAATGTCTTTATAAACCTTATAAAGATTGACAGTATGTTAGTAAAATATCTAAATAAAAGCCTTTCAGTTTATAATCTGAATATGACTGATTTTTCTGTACTTGACCTAATATTTCAGAAAGGAGAACACACTATACAGAAAATTGCAGAAAAGATAATGATTACAAGTGGAAGTACTACATATGTAATTAATAAGCTTGAAAAAATGGAAATGATATCCAGAAGAAAGGATAGCAATGACAGCCGGATAAACTATATAAGCTTGACTACCTATGGAAAGGAAGTTCTCATAAGCTTACTTCCAATTCAGTTGGAAAAAATAAAAGAAGTATTTTCCGAATTAACTGAAAATGAACTAGTTATATTAAATAGTATTCTAAAAAAAATTAATATTCCTATTTGATAATTATTTTTTATTCTTGGTTTATAATACTTGTAATAATGACATCTGAATAATGATATAAGAACTGTTATTTACAACTTTACTTCATTTCTTATATTGTAGAAAAAAAATTAATGCCAGGAGTCATAGATCTAAGAAATATAATTTCCTGGCAATTTTTCTATTTAGTTCTAAAATTTTCAAATCTAATTATCTAGTTTTTTATGTCTGCTCTTTTAATATTTTTCTCCTGTTGGAAAAATAGAAGGGTATTGCCATAAATACTGTCCCACCTACTATGTTTCCTAATGTTACAAAAAACAAGTTATATACTATCCCTGATACAGGTATTGCAAAACCTGCGAATTTTGCAGCCGTCAAATAGAGCATATTGGCAATGCAGTGATCATATCCCAGTATTGTAAACAGCATAATTGAAAACCATGCTGCAAATACTTTTCCAGCGACATCCTTAGATGCATATGCCATCAGGACTCCTCCACATACGAGTACATTACACAGTATCCCTTTCAGGAATAGGTGATGGGCAGGTGCATGAATCTTGTAAGTTGCCAATTTTTCAAGGAAAGATAATGCGTCACTATTAAAATTATGTGTCATTATTGTAATGAAAGATACAAATGTGACGCCGATAAAATTAGAAGTATATACTGTTATCCAGTTTTTGAGGAGCTTCTTCAGGGGCATACGTTTAGATATAACTGCAACAATAAGCATACAGTTGCTTGTGAAAAGTTCAACTCCTAGCAGCAGCACCATCATCAGTCCTACAGGAAACACTACTCCTGCCACAAGTTTTCCAAGACCAGGATTTTTAGCCGCTATAGCTGCAGAAGCTATTATACTTCCAACTGCTCCAAAAGCTATAAACATTCCTGACATAAACCCTAAGACTTCTAATTTCTTAAAACTTTTGTTACCTTTTTCAGTGGACACATCTATGAGATAGTCCAGTACTTCACTCGGGCTTTTCATTTCTCATTACTCTCCTTATAAAATTATTAAATATTTTCTGAATTCATTATGTCAGCATTTTATTATACCCTAAAATGAAAATATTTCAACTATAATTTCATTTTTTATGAACCCGTAAATTTTAAATACTTTTTCTCAAATTTCCTCTGATTTTTTTAGTGTTCCTAAATATTTTATTCTGTTAGGTTATTAACATATTGAAAAGATATACAAATTATGATATACTCAATTTGTATAAGATATATATTTGAGAGAATATATAAAATTTTTAGGAGGTAATAGTAATATGGCAGTTAAAGTAGCAATTAACGGGTTTGGAAGAATAGGAAGATTAGCATTAAGATTAATGGCTGAGCAGTCAGATAAGTTTGAAGTAGTAGCAATTAATGATTTGACTGATGCTAAAATGTTGGCACACTTATTCAAGTATGATTCAACACAAGGAAAATTCAACGGAACAATTGAAGTTAAAGAAGGGGCATTTGTAGTAAACGGAAAAGAAATCAAAGTTTTTGCACAAAGAAATCCTGAAGATTTACCTTGGGGAGATTTAGGTGTAGATGTGGTACTGGAAGCTACAGGATTCTTTGCAACTAAGGATAAAGCTGAATTACACGTGAAGGCAGGAGCTAAAAAAGTAGTTATAACTGCACCAGGTGGAAATGATGTTAAGACAGTAGTTTATAACGTAAACCATGATATTTTAGATGGTTCAGAAACAGTTATTTCTGGGGCTTCTTGTACAACTAACTGTTTAGCACCAATGGCTAAAGCATTGAATGACAATTTTGGAGTAGTTACAGGAACTATGACAACTATCCACGCTTATACTGGAGATCAGAATACGCTAGATGCACCTCATGCTAAGGGAGATTTAAGAAGAGCAAGAGCTGCAGCTGTTAATATTGTTCCTAACTCTACAGGAGCTGCAAAAGCTATTGGACTAGTTGTACCTGAATTAAACGGAAAATTAGATGGAGCTGCTCAAAGGGTACCTGTTCCTACAGGATCATTAACAGAACTTGTTTCGATCTTAAGTAAACCTGTAACAAAAGAAGAAGTAAATGCAGCTATGAAGGCAGCATCTAACGAATCTTTCGGATATACTGAAGAAGAATTAGTATCTTCTGATATAGTTGGAATCCATTTTGGATCTTTATTTGATGCAACTCAGACAAAAATTGTTCAAAATGGAGATGTTCAGCTTGTTAAGACAGTATCTTGGTATGACAATGAGATGTCTTATACAGCTCAATTAATTAGAACATTAGGATATTTTGCAAGCAAAATATAAAAATATAACAAAAAAATCGACAATTTCGTCGATTTTTTTATAACTAAGTAATATGAAATTGTTTTTAATAATTTTTAGACTGTAAATTATTTAAATGTCAATATGTTTTGATAAAATTTAACGGAATACTTTATTTTTTCATTTTCAAGGAAATATAGTTTTACTAAAAAAATAAAAATTATGAAGGGAGATGAAATAATATGAAGAAACTTTTGATGACGGCACTTTTTATTTTGATATCTTCTGTTTTAAATGCAGCTTATTATGGGGCTATAGCAATAAATAAACAGACGAGGGCTACAGGATATTCTTATGACTATAGATCTAGATATGATGCCGAAAGAGTAGCCTTGAACTATTGCAATGGGAATTGCCATATTGCAGTTTATTTTTGGAATTCATGAGCATCTGTTGCATGGTCCCCTAGTACAAAATCTTATGGCTGGTATTATGCAGGGAATATAAGTAGTACGAAAAGAGGGGCATTGAGGCAATGCGGTTATAAAGATTGTAGAATAGTGAGGAGTGTCTGTACAACTAGATAATAGTTAAAAAAGGGAACTTCAGTGTATTCATAGATATATGAATACACTGAAGTTCCCTTATTCTAATATGACTGTTATATCCCTCTAAATTATCATCTAATTTCACTTACATACTGGTTTTCATTTCTGGAATTTTATTTAGTTTATTTTTATACATCAATGTCAGCACAGTACAGATAACAGTTACTATTCCTGCTATTATAACTCCATACATTTCTATAGTACTTACAGGAACATTTTTAAAGAATCTTACAAACCCTTCAGGAGCTATAACTATATATGAAGTAACAACCATAGTCATAAACATTGCAGGAAGCATTGCAATCCAGAAGGATTTATAGTTTTTAATAAGCCATGCAGTTGCAGTCCATAAGGCAACAGTTGCCAATGTCTGATTTGCCCAAGCGAAATATCTCCAAATTATGTTAAAATCAATGGTAGTCAAGTAGATACCCACCAAAAATAAAGGTATGGCAATAAGAAAACGGTTTTTTACGGGACCTTGCTTAATATTAAAAATATCAGAAATTATAAGTCTGCATCCTCTAAAAGCAGTGTCTCCAGAAGTTATAGGACATGCGACCACCCCAAGGACAGCAAGAAAGGCTCCCAATATTCCCAAAAGTTGGACAGAGGCCTTATTTACAACGACTGCTGGAGAACCTACAGCAGCAAGTTCCTTTATACCACCAAATACAGTCATGGCAGCTGCAGCCCATATCAACGCCACTACACCCTCTGCAATCATAGCTCCATAAAATACTTTACGTCCTTCAGTCTCATTTTTTAAACATCTGGCTATCATAGGTGATTGAGTAGCATGAAAACCGCTTACTGCACCGCAGGCTATGGAAATAAACAAATATGGAAATATTGAAATTCCTTTAGGATGAGGATTTCCTTTAAATACTTCAGTCAGTTCAGGAATACTGAACTGTCCTGTAAAAGATCCGTACACGAGCATTCCTCCGATACCTACTGCCATAAATAAAAGGGCAAATCCAAATAAAGGATAAATTTTTGCGATAATCTTATCTATCGGCAATACAGTGGCAAGTATATAATATATTATAATAACAATAGTAAAGGTCAAGGCACTGATGTTCGGCATCAAGTTATGAAGTATATCCGCAGGAGACTTTATAAATACCACTCCCACAAGAAGAAGAAGTACTATTGAAAAGATTCTCATTATCTGTTGCATTACAACTCCAAGGTTTTCTCCTACTATTTCTCCTATATTACTTCCTTTGGAACGTAAGGACATCATCCCTATTAAAAAATCATGGGTAGCCCCTCCAAATATACATCCCAGCACAATCCAGAGAAAAGCTGCAGGTCCCCATAATGCTCCGGCAATCGCACCAAATATTGGTCCTGTTCCAGCAATATTTAGAAACTGGATTAAAAAAGATTTTGGAGTGCTAAGCTCTACATAATCCACTCCATCATTGAATTCTATAGCTGGAGTAGGTCTTTCAGGCTCAATCACAAAAATTTTCTCTACAAGTTTACCATAAATTAAATACCCTAAAATGAGGGCTACTATGGACAAAATGAACGAAATCATAAAAATACCTCCTTAAGTTTGTCGTAAGTCTTTAAAAGTTAACATAAACCTTTATATTATAATATTAACTTGATTTAGACAAAAGTCAAGAAGAATATAATAAAAAATTTTTTTAAAATATTTTGATAGATAAACCAAAAGCCTATATAATGGAAATAAATAAAAAGCCGTACCAGGTAATACTAATATCGGAACTTTGGTACGGCTAAATTTTTCTATTTGTTAATATTTAAAAATCCATATTGCCAAACTTGCCATTTCTAAAGTCTTCAAAGGCTTCTAAAATTTCCTTTTGGGTATTCATGACAAAGGGACCATAAGAAGCAATAGGTTCGTTTATAGGTTCTCCACTTAAAATAATAACTTTTGAGTTCTCTGAAAGTGCTTTAAGTTCTATCATACCTTCAGTATTTTCAAATATTATGAAGTCGTTTTCTTCATAAGGATTACCGTTTATTTCAAATTTTCCACCTACAACTACAAGTCCGGTATTGAAATTTATAGGTTCTTCTATATCTAACAGGGCATCCTTATTTACTTCGACAGAGTAGATATTTATTGGAGTAAATGTCTTGGCAGGACCTTTGACACCAAAGGCATTTCCGGCAATAACAGTTATTTTTCCGGCATCCAGTTCCTTTATAGCCATATTTTCCTTTAGAATATCCTGATACCCAGGTTCAGTATTTTTATAAGCCTTAGGTAAATTAACCCATAGCTGTATCATATGAAACAGACCTCCTGTTTTGGAAAATTCCTTTTCATGGTATTCTTTATGAAGTATTCCACTTCCAGCAGTCATCCACTGAACATCTCCAGGATTTAAAATGCCATGATTTCCTTTATTGTCATGATGTTCTATTCTACCTGCAAGATTGATTGTAACAGTTTCAAAGCCCTTATGGGGATGAACGTCTACCCCCTTTACCTTTTCACTTGGTGGGAAATGAAAGGGCTCATTGTAATCAAGTAGCAGAAAAGGGGAAAATCTTTCCTGTAAGTTTAACCTGCCAGGAACATATTGTCTTACTCTGAATCCATTACCTACCATATGAGGAGGCACATTTTGAGCTTTTGTAACTATTTCTTCTTTTCTAATTTTTTTCATATTAATCATCTCCTAATTCTAAAATCTAATTTATTGTATATACAATATACAATTAATGTTGAAATTTGTCAATTAATAGTATACTTTAGTATACCAAAGGAAAATTTAAAAACAAATTTTAAAAATAAGGCTCTATCCCTTTATATATAGGATAGAGCCAAAGCATAAATATAGATGTATTTTTTATTTATAAGTGATTATCGAATAAAATATCAGTTTTTAAAGGCATCCTCAAAGGTATCGTCTATCTCTGCAAATATTCCGTGCCTTTTTAGAACATATAAGAATATAAGCAGGACAGCAGTTGCAGGTATTACAATAATATAGTATCCAAAACCAACCCCTATTCCAAGACATGCAGTAATCCATATCGTAGCAGCTGTAGTTATTCCGGATATACTGTCCTTTGAGTGAAGAATTACACCTCCACCTAAAAATCCTATACCTGAAACAATTTGTGCCGGAATTCTTGCTGTATCAAGTTTTAATGCTCCTATAAATTCGGGATGTTCAAGAGCGTATTTTAGTGCATCCTCATCGATTTTACTTTGTATAACGGTAAGGAGGGTAGCTCCAAGACAAACAACAAGATGAGTAGTTATTCCGGCAGGCTTTCCACTTTTTTTTCTTTCGCTACCAATGAGTGCCCCTATAAGGCTTCCCAATAGTATACGTATTATTATATCTTCTGTTTTCATTGTTATTAGTTATTATCCTTTCAATTTTATTTTATCCTGGAGAAACTTTTATACTTTGTCTTCATGCTTCATTTATCAATATCTATTTAGTTTCAGAGAATTTTTCCTTTTCTTCCATTTTGTTTACAATAAGGGACTTTAGCCTTTCTTCAGCATATTCCTTTACATATAGCTTATTCCCCTTTTTAATGACTTCCTTATAAAGTTTTTCAGCATAGTCGTGATCTCCTGTTTTTTCTTTATAAGTGGCAAGAAAATACTTTCTTTCTATCAAGTTTCTTCTAATTTTAACCCCTTCAAGGGATTCTGTAAGCCCTTGGATCATTTTTTCCTCATCTTCCTGATTAAAGAGAAGAGTTTCCAAAAATTTTATGGACTTTCTCATTTCTTTATTTTTTCTCCCCTTTAAAAGGGAATCTTTACAGGGAAGAATATTTTTTTCATATATCTCTATAGCCTCTTCCCTTTTATCTGAATGGTAAAGTGCATAGGCAAATTGATAGTAGTATACAGGCTTCATATCTTCAGGAAGTCCCTCTTTCTTATTGGAGAGATCTACAAGCATTAGATATTTATAAGCTTTATCAATTTTGTTCTGGGCCATATATCCCTTTACGTAGTTTATCTTCATATAGTTTTTATATTTTTTATTTTTAGAACTTTTATACTCCCTGTCAGTAAGCCGAAGGAATTTTTCAGGATTAAGTTCCCTGTTCAAGATGGAAAGATATTTCCTGTAATAATAGGAAAAAAATTTTTTTTCCATTTTCAGACATATCCTTTCAAGAACCAGCACAAGAGATAATATTATTACAAAATTTCTTGCAGGAGAATCTGTTTTCATTGAAAAAAATCCTACAATGGCTGTTATGGGAATTAGCATAAAAATATATGTCATTATACATTTAAATTTAATACTCATTTTTATCCTTTCTTCAGGTTTAAACATCCAGTTAATTTTTTAGTATTAGTAAATATCATACAATATTTATAAAAAAAATTCAACATTAATATTTTGATAATAAATTTAAAGATAATTCCAATGAAAATCAAAAGAATATTAGTTGTAAAATAGGGTATACTCTTAACTAGAAAAATAACTTTAAATTTTAGGAGGTAATTACAATGGCGACAATGAAAGCGGCAAGATGGCATGCTAGAAAAGATGTAAGAGTGGAAGAAGTTAAAATACCTGAAATTATAAGGGGAAATCAAATTAAAGTGGCAGTTAAATATACAGGAATATGTGGAAGTGATCTGCATGAATATTTGGGGGGACCGATTTTTATTCCAGTGGATAAACCGCATGTTTATACAGGAGAAAAGGCACCTATAACATTGGGGCATGAATTTAGCGGAGAGGTTATTGAAATTGGAAGTGAAATAACAAAATTTAAAGTAGGAGATGCAGTTACAATAGAACCTATTCTTGCAAAAGATGGATTAAAGGGTAAATATAATTTGGATCCAAATCTAAATTTTATAGGACTTGCAGGATGTGGAGGAGGATTTTCAGAATTTGTAGTAGTTAATGAAGATCAGGCTCATAAATTACCAGAAGGAATAGATTATGAGCAGGGGGCATTAACAGAACCTGCAGCTGTAGCACTTTATGCAGTAAGACAAAGTAAATTTAAAGTGGGAGATACGGTGGCAGTATTCGGATGTGGACCCATCGGACTGCTTATAATAGATGCTTTAAGGGCAAGTGGGGCGACAGAAATTTATGCTGTTGAGCTTTCGCCAGAAAGACAGGAAAAGGCAAAAGCACTAGGAGCGATTATTGTTGATCCTTCAAAGGTTAAACCTGTGGAATTCATAAAAGAAAAAACAGGTGGCGGAGTAAATGTTTCTTTTGAAGTAACAGGAGTTCCATCAGTACTTCAGCAATCTTTAGAAGCAGCTGAAAAAGATGGAGAATTAATGATAGTAAGCATATGGGAGTCGGAGTCTCCAATCCATCCTAATGAGGTAGTAATTCAGGAGAAAACTATAAAGGGAATCATAGCATATCGGGATGTGTTTCCTAAAACGTTGGAATTGATGAAACAGGGGTATTTTTCAAAAGATTTATTAGTTACAAAACGTATTAAGTTAGAAGATATAGTGGAGGAAGGATTTGAAGCTTTAGTGAAGGAAAAAAGTCAAGTTAAAATTCTTGTTTCACCAAAATAAATAACTAGTCTTTTAAAGTATAAAAATAAAGTGAATAAAATAAAGGATTGTTTGGAAGGGAAACTCTTGCTTTTAAACAACCTCTTTATATTAATTATTAATAAAGGGCAAGGTTTTAAATAATAATTTTTGGATGTAAATTGGGATAATTTGATCTATTTTAAAAGAAAAATTCTGTTGACAAAAATGTGAAAAGGTATTATACTTTATTCATACTAATGATAGATTGTAACTGGAAGGCAGGCAAAACTTTGGTTAGTAAACACAAATTCTAGCACCCTACAATTAAAAATGGGAGGTTACGTGTTGTCGTGTTTAGTAGTCAAGGTTTTTTTATTAATGGTAATAGCTTTCTAGAAAAGGAGTTCTTAAAGAAGGTTTTAGTGTGATATTAAGGAACAGGAGATATAATGATTATAAAAAAAGTTTTAAATAATAATGTCGTTTTATCTGAAAAAAGTAATATAGAAATTGTTGCAATGGGAAGAGGGCTTGCCTTTGGAAAGAAATCAGGGGATATTTTAGATGAGGGACTGATTGACAAAGTGTTCTATTTGAAAAATGATGATACTTCTGAAAGGTTTAAGGAACTACTAAAGGATGTGCCCATGAAGATAGTCTCCCTTTCATATGATATTATCGAATATGCTGAAAATACTTTAGGTGTAAAATTTAATGATTTTTTATACATAACATTGACAGATCATTTAAATTATGCCATTAAAAGGAGCGAAGGGGATATAGGATATGTAAACCCCCTTACTTGGGAAATAAAGAGGTATTATGCCAAGGAGTATAATATAGGAATAAAAGCCCTTGAGCTTATAGAAGATGAAATGAATATAAAGTTTTCCGAAGGAGAAGCTGCAAACATAGCCCTTCATCTTGTAAATGCTAGAAATAGCAGTAGTTCTGAAATGACAGAGACTATACAGGCAGTGGAGATGACACAGGATATATTAAACATAATAAGATATACCTTTAACAAGCCTGTAAATGAGGGGACTATAAGTTTTGAAAGATTTATGACCCACCTTAAGTTCTTTTTTCAAAGAATAAGTAGAGATGTTCAGTTTTCTGATGATGACGACTTTATTTATAGGGAAGTGAGGAAAAAATACTTTGCAGCTTACGAATGTGTCAAAAAGATAGAAAAATATCTTATGGAAAGACATAAAAGATCCTTAACAAATGAGGAGAAGGCATACCTTACACTACATATACAAAAGATAACGCAGGATAATTAACACTAATTAAAGTACATATATAAAAAGAAGGATTGTAACTATTAGATTAGGCAAAACTGACTGGAGTAAACATAGATATTTATGTCTATGTTAAGGTCTGTTTTGCCTTTTTAATTTTATAGGACATGTAAATTAATAAAATAACAATATAAATATTTAGGAGGAAAGTTTTATGGCCAAATATAAACAATTGTCAAAGGAAATTATAGAGAAGATAGGGGGGAAGGAAAATGTGGTGAGTCTTAGTCATTGTGTGACAAGGCTTCGTTTTGTTTTAAAAGATGAAGGTGAAGCTCAGACGGAAGAGTTGAAAAAAATGGATGGAATAGTAACGGTGGTTAAAAGCGGTGGTCAATACCAGGTGGTAATAGGAAATCATGTGGCTGATGTATTTGCAGAAGTAATGCCTTTACTCGAGCTTCAGGCAAATGATGAAGACTCTCAGGAAAAGGCTCAAATAAAAAGTGTCAAGGATGTTTTTAATAAACTGATTGATGTATTAAGTAAATTATTTCAGCCTATATTAGGAGTACTTGTAGCAGCTGGTATGTTAAAGGGGATAGCTGCTTTAATGCTAGCCTTTGGAGTTTCGGATACCAGTGGACTTTATTTGCTGGTGCATGCAGCGGGGGAAGGTATGTTTAAATTATTACCTATGTTTCTTGCATGGACAGCGGCATCTTATTTTAAGATGACTCCCTTTATAGCAATGGCAATAGCGGCAGGACTTGTTTTTCCAAGTTTCGGCTCTGTTGAACAGTTTAATTCAGCAAATTTTTTAGGAATTAAAATAGTATTGCCTAAAGGTGAATATTTAAGTACGGTAATGCCTATAATCTTTTCAGTATCGCTGGGAAGTTATGTGGAAAGATTTTTTAGGAAAATAATCCCTGCAGTAGTAAGAACCTTTCTTGTACCGTTTTTTACTATTTTAACAGTTTATATAGGAACAATACTGGTGGTGGGACCGGTAACAGCAACAGCAGCGGAAAAATTGGGAGAAGCATTAATAGCATTGATTAATTTAAATTCCACAGTAGCAGGGGGAATATTATCGGCATTATGGATGGTAATGGTAATGTTTGGACTTCACTGGGGACTTGTGCCTGCTATGTTTAACAATATATCTACATTGGGGTATGATAAAATAAGTGCAGTTCTTATGTGTCATTCATTTGCGTTGACAGGAGTATTACTGGCGATAATTTTAAGGACAAAGGAAAAAAAAGTAAAGGAGATAGCAGCTCCATCAGCAATATCAGGATTATTCGGTGTAACAGAACCAGGAATTTATGGGGTGTTAGTACCTATGAAAACTCCTTTTATAGTTGCATGTCTATCTTCAGGTCTTGCAGGCCTGGTGGGAGGATATTTTAACATACAGGCTTATGTGGTAGGTGGTCTTGGAGCGTTCAGCTATCCCTCCTATGTAAGTCCTACAGAAGGGATAGGAAAAGATTTTATAATGTATACATTAATAACGGCATTAGCATTTCTTTTTGGATTTGTAATAACTATGTTTATAAAAATACCGTATTTGTATGAAAATCCAGATGAAGTAAATAAAGAAACTGTTGAAGATAATAAAGAAAAAATAAATTCAGGGAAAAAAGAAAAACTTGGAAGCCCTTTAAAGGGGAAAGTTATAGAATTAAAGAATTTGGAAGATCCTGCCTTTGCTTCAGAAGCTCTGGGAAAAGGGGTAGGAGTGGAGCCGACAGAAGGAAAAGTAGTAGCACCTGCTATTGGAACAGTAGCTACGATATTTCCGACTAACCATGCAGTGGCACTAATTACTGAAGACGGTGTAGAAGTCCTTATACATGTGGGACTTGATACAGTACAGCTTGAAGGAAAACACTTTGTATCAAAGGTAAGAGAAGGAGATAAGGTAAATAAAGGGGATATACTACTCGAATTTGATATTGAGGGTATAAAAAATGACGGATATACTGTAACAACACCTATTGTCGTTACAAACACTGATGAATATGTGGATGTATTAGGTACAAGTAAGGAAATGGTAAAATTTGAAGAGGATCTTATAGTTGTGGTGAAATAATAGAGAAAACAGTAATAAAAAATAATATAAATAAAAAAAATTAGGAGGTATAAAAATGGCAAGATTTCAAGAAGGTTTTTTATGGGGAGGAGCGGTAGCTGCAAATCAGCTGGAAGGAGCATATAATAAAGATGGAAAGGGACTATCTGTTCAGGATGTAACCCCTAAAGGAGGAATGGGAGAGATTCCAGGAAAAGGACCTCTTATTACAAAGGAGCCAACAGCAGATAACCTAAAACTGGAAGGGATAGATTTCTATCATAGGTATAAGGAGGATATAGCCTTATTTGCAGAGATGGGGTTTAAGGTATTCAGAACATCTATAGCATGGTCAAGAATATTTCCTAATGGAGATGAAACAGAGCCTAATGAAGCAGGGCTCAAATTTTATGATGATTTATTTGATGAATGTTTAAAATATGGTATAGAACCACTGGTGACAATATCCCATTATGAAACTCCTTTACATTTGGCGAATAAATATGATGGTTGGAAAAGTAGGCAATTGATAGATTTTTTTGCCAGATATGCAAGAACCATATTTAAAAGATATAAGAATAAGGTGAAATATTGGCTGACATTCAATGAAATAAACTCTGTACTGCATGCACCTTTCATGAGTGGAGGAATAAGCACACCTCAAGAAAAACTAACAAAACAGGATTTATATCAGGCTATTCATCATGAGCTGGTGGCATCAGCTTTAGTTACAAAGATAGCTCATGAGATAAATCCGGACTTTAAGGTGGGGTGTATGATACTTGCTATGCCTGCTTATCCAATGACAGCACACCCACTGGATCAGCTGGCTGCATACCAGTATGAAAATGAAAATTTTCTATTTACAGATGTTCACGTAAGAGGTAAATATCCCAATTATGCAAAAAGATATTTTAAGGAACAGGGGGTGGAGATAAAGTTTGAGGAGAAGGATCTGGAAATCCTGAAAGAAAATCCGGTGGACTTTATATCTTTTAGTTATTATGTAAGTGTTGCCCAGGCACACAATCCGGGAAATTATGCCTCAGGAAGAGGTAATCTACTGGGAGGATTGAAAAATCCTTATTTAAAGGAGTCTGAATGGGGATGGCAAATAGACCCGATAGGATTGAGACTTGTGTTAAACCAGTATTATGACAGATATCAAAAACCTTTATTTATTGTGGAAAACGGACTTGGAGCAAAAGATGTGCTGGTGGAAGGTGAAAATGGGCCTACAGTGGAGGATGATTACAGAATAGAATATTTAAAACAGCATTTACAGCAAGTGGCAGAAGCCATAGAAGATGGAGTGGAAGTCATGGGATATACTTCATGGGGATGCATAGATTTGGTATCTGCATCTACTGCCCAGTTGAGTAAGAGATATGGCTATATTTATGTGGATAGGAATGATGATGGAACAGGAACATTAAAAAGATATAAGAAGAAATCCTTTGACTGGTACAAAAAGGTAATAGCAACAAATGGAGAATTCCTGTTTTCTGAATAGTTATTATAATAAAAAGAGATTCATGAAGAATGAATACTTTATGTTATCCATGATGTCATATAATGAAATCTGTTACAGATGAATGAGTGTAATTTTAAAGTTGAAAGATTTAAGGAGATGAGATAGAGGATGAATTATAAGGAAACAGCAGAAAAAATATTGGAAAAAATAGGTGGGAATGAAAATGTTACAGGACTTACCCATTGTGCTACAAGGCTGAGGTTTAATTTAGCAGATGAAACAAGGGCGGATATAGATGCCATTAAGAAGATAGACGGTGTTGTGGGGGTAGTAAATAGTGGAGGTCAGTTTCAAGTGATAATAGGTAGTGAAGTGCCAAAAGTTTATGCCCATTTTTTTGAAATTGATAATTTAGATGAAGGGAAAAAGGCAAAAACTGTGGGAGATCAAAAGATTATAGACAAAATAATAGGCGGGATTTCTGGAATATTTACCCCTATATTACCAGTTATTACAGCTGCCGGAATGATTAAAGCTGTACTTTCATTATTGGTGGTATTTAAAATAGTGGATAAATCGGATATGAATTATCAGATATTTAATTTTATAGGTGATGCAGGATTTTACTTCTTGCCGATATTTTTAGGATCTTCAGCAGCTAAGCAGTTTAAAACTAATCAATACTTAGGAATGCTAATAGGAGGGATATTGCTGCACCCGATATTTGTAACCATGGTAACGGCTGCGAAGGAAAGTGGAAAAGGGATTAGCTTTTTTGGAGCACCTATAATTTTGGCAACATATTCCTCATCAGTTATTCCGATAATATTATCAGTATGGCTTATGAGCTATGTGGAAAGATTTTCTGACAGAATAACCCATAAATCCATTAAATTTTTTATTGTACCTTTGATTACAGCTTTAGTTACAGGTATTTTAGCATTAACAGTATTGGGACCTATAGGATATATTGTGGGAGGATGGCTGGGATCTTTCTTTAAATGGTTGGAAACTTTTGGAAGTTGGGTAGTTCCTACGATTGTCGGGATATTTTCACCACTTCTAGTTATGACGGGGACTCATTACGGACTGGTATCCATAGGGATAAACAACCGAATGACAATAGGATATGATACAGTGGTGCAGCCGGGTATGTTGGCATCAAACGTATCCCAAGGGGGAGCTGCACTTGCAGTTGCCCTTAAAACTAAAGATGTGAATAAAAAAGCTCAAGCTTCCTCTGCGGGACTGACAGCAATATTTGGAATAACGGAACCGGCATTGTACGGAGTTACTTTACAAAACAAGGCAGCTATGATAGGAACTATGATATCTGGAGGAATAGTAGGATTTTTTATGGGAATTATGAGGGCTAGAAACTATTCAGGAGGTTCTCCTGGGCTATTAACCATTGGAAGTTATATTGGTAACGATTCATTAAGGGATTTTTACATAGCAGTTACAGGACTGGTTCTTTCTGTTATTATATCATTTATAATAACATTTATACTATTATAAAGAGGAGAAAGTTAGTAATAATGAGTAAAATTAATGTTTTTAGATAAAAGGATAAAAATAAAGTTTTAGAGGAGGCAAAATGGGATTTAGAAAAGATTTCTTATGGGGAGGAGCAACAGCGGCCAACCAATATGAAGGAGGATATAATAAAGGAGGGAGGGGTCTTGCAAATGTGGATTTAGTACCACTTGGTAAAGACAGGTTTTCTGTAATAACTGGTGAAAAAAGGATGCTTGAATTTCAGGAAGGATACTTTTATCCAGCTAAGGAAGCGGTAGATTTTTACCATAGATATAAAGAAGATATAGCACTCCTTGCTGAAATGGGATTTAAGACTTTCAGGCTTTCAATAGGTTGGAGCAGAATTTTTCCAAAAGGAGATGAAGATACCCCAAATGAAGAGGGACTACAATTTTATGAGAATGTCTTTAGGGAATGTAAAAAGTATGGAATAGAGCCCCTTGTAACAATAACTCACTTTGATATCCCTGTACACCTTATAAAGGAATATGGGGGGTGGAGAAACAGAAAACTGATAGATTTCTATAAAAATCTATGTAGTGTAATATTCAAGAGATATAAAGATTATGTGAAATACTGGCTGACATTCAATGAAATAAATATGATATTGCACGCACCCTTCATGGGGGCAGGTCTTGTCTTTGAGGAAGGGGAGGATAAGGAACAGGTGAAATATCAGGCGGCTCACAATGAGCTGATTGCTTCAGCGTGGGCGACAAAGATAGCTCATGAAATAAATCCTGAAAATAAAGTAGGTTGTATGGTGGCAGCAGGTCTTTATTATCCCTTTACACCAAAACCGGAAGACATATTTGAATCAATAAGTAAAAATAGGGAAAATTACTGTTTTATAGATGTTCAGTCTAGAGGATATTACCCAAACTATCTTTTAAAGGATTTAGAAAGAAAGGGTATAAAATTTGAGTTTACAGATGAAGACAGGGAAATATTAAAAAATCATACTGTGGATTTTGTAAGTTTTTCCTACTACTCTTCAAGATGTGCCACTGTAGACCCTATAGAAAAAACCGCAGGAAATATATTTGCATCAGTTAAGAACCCCTATTTAAAAGCATCGGAATGGGGATGGCAAATAGACCCGCTAGGTTTCAGAAGTACCATGAATGAGCTGTTTGATAGATATCAGAAGCCTTTATTTGTTGTAGAAAATGGTCTTGGTGCAGTAGATATTCCTGATGAAAAAGGTTATGTAGAAGATGACTACAGGATAGAATATTTGAGGGAGCATATAAAGGCGATGAAGGATGCTGTGGAAATAGACGGGGTAGATTTGATAGGATATACGACATGGGGATGTGTGGATCTAGTATCAGCTGGGACAGGAGAAATGAAGAAAAGATATGGGTTTGTATATGTGGATAGGGATAATGAAGGAAAGGGTACACTTAAAAGAAGCAAGAAAAAATCCTTTGACTGGTACAAAAAGGTAATAGCGACAAATGGAGAAGATTTAGAATAAATTTTATGGAGGTTACATAAAAATGAAAAAGATACTTTATCTGATGAGGCATGGTCAAACAGAATTTAATTTAAAGAAAAAAATTCAGGGAAGCTGTGACTCCCCTCTGACAAAGGAAGGTCAGAGACAGTCAAAGATAGCAGGAGAATATTTCAGGAAAAATAAAATAACCTTTGATTCAGCATATTCCTCTACACAGGAAAGAGCGAATGATACTTTGGAAATAGTAACCGACTTTAAGATGCCCTATGAAAGGCTAAAGGGGATAAAGGAATGGAATTTCGGAGTATTTGAAGGGGAAAGTGAAGATCTTAATCCGAGAGTCGAGCACCTCAACCCTGAAGACAAAAGTTATGGGGATTTTTTTGTACCTTACGGAGGGGAAAGTGCGAAGGAAGTACAGGAGAGAATGAATAAAACCTTGACAGGGATTATGGAAGAGGAAGGTAATAATACAGTTCTTGCAGTAAGTCATGGAGGAGCCTGTTATACTTTTTTTCTAAAATGGGCTCCAGAGGAACCCCATACAGGAACTCCGAATTGTACCATATTCAAATACGAATATGAAAATAGGAAGTTTAAGCTTCTAGAAATAATAAAACATAATTTTGATGTGTAAATAATAATTTTAAGCCTCTAATCGCATTTTAATGTGAAAATGTAATAATGAAAAAATAGTTATACAATTTTAAAATGAGATAATTTATAATGTCTTTACAGATGTATGACTAGGCTAGCACATTTTTCCTCCATATAATTTTAAAATTATATTGTTATATATGAAATAATTGGAAGGATGAGAAAAGAGTAATATTATGAAAAGAAATTCATTTTTAGGGCTGTTCCTAGTATTATTACTTATAA
>JBGXYD010000021.1:0-2508 GCA_041815005.1 Leptotrichia sp.
AAATAATTCCTTTCGAAGAACTGTATAAGGCATGTGAGATTGCACTGGAAATATGTAATGAGAAATCGCCTGTGGCAAGGGTAATTGCAAGACCGTATGTTGGTAAAAAGGTTGGAGAGTTTAACAGGACAGCAAACAGACATGACTTTTCAATAGATCCGCCAAAAGAAAGTATGTTGGAAAGATTGGAAAAAGCCGAACTTGATGTAATTGGAATTGGAAAAACAAGCGATTTATTTAACGGAAAAGGGATTACGGATAATAGGAAAGCTAATCAGGATAATCTTGATGGAATAAAAAAGACAGTTGCAGCATTGAAAGAAGATACAAAAGGATTGATTTTTACTAATCTGGTTGACTTTGATACAGTTTATGGGCATAGAAGAAATCCTAGAGGTTATGCAGATGCTCTGATAGAATTTGATAACTTGTTACCTGAAATTCAAAATAACTTGAAAGAAGATGAAATACTTATTATTACTGCTGATCATGGAAATGATCCTACGTTCAAGGGTACAGATCATACGAGAGAGTACATACCTATTCTAATTTATGGAAAAAATGTCAAAAGGAATGTAAATATCGGTACGAGAAAGACATTTGCAGATATTGCGGCTACTATTGAGGAAATATTGCTTGGGGTGGAAAAGGAAGGAAGTTTTGCAGGGGAGATTTTATAAAAAATTTAAAAATTATTGGAGTTGTGTATGAAAAAATATAACAGAATAATGATTTTGATTATAGCTGTAGTTTTAATTAATAACTGCGAGAAAGGTAAACAGGAAGCTAATAAATTATATGATAAATTATCTATGAATACTGTAAATCATGAATTTAATGGTAAAATTGTGGCTCCAATGTCAGGAAGAGTTTTGTCATTGGAAGAAGTTCCAGACAAGTTTTTTCAGGAAAAGATAATAGGTGATGGAATAGCAATTGAACCTGATTCAACTGGAATAGTAGTAGCTCCTGCTTCTGGAAGATTAGAAGTAATTTTTAAAACGAATCATGCTTTTAGTATTGTAACAGAAGAAGGAATAGCAATCTTTATTCATTTTGGTGTGAATACAGTTCAAATGGAGGGAGCAGGCTTTGAAAGATTGGCAGAAGAAGGTTCACTTGTAAAGGCAGGGGATCCAATAATACGGTATGATTATGAATTTTTAAAGGAAAATGCAGACTCGATTATTACTCCAATAGTAATTTCAAATTATCAAGAATTTGCCAAGTTAAATCAAATGGGAACAGGAAAAAATGTAACAGCAGGGAAAGATATCGTACTGAATGTAGAAAAATAAATAATTTTGAGTAACTTTAAATTAATAATAAAGTAAATCAATTATAAAAATCTTAAATACATTGGAGGCTGGATATGAAAAGAATAAAAAATATAAATCTGTTATTGATTCTACTGTTATCAGCTGTAATTATTTCATGCTCTAATAAAAAAGATAACGGTTCTGGAGGAAATGAAAACAAAGGAAAAGTGGAAGAGAAGAAGGTTGAAAAAGTATTGAATGAAGATGAAGCACAGAAAGGAAAAGGTATAAACGGAGAACTTCCAGCTCCAGTATATACTTATGAAGGCATATTGAATCAGGCAAGAGGTGTAGTACTTGATGGAGGTGTGTATACACTCCATTACTCTAGAGATTTTCATGAAAATAAGGAAATATGGAGAAAGACTGTAATTCCTGAACTGGAAAAGATGGGGAAAATACCAGATAACATAGATGAAGCAGGGATTGAAAGAGTATTCAGACAGTTCTTATACATAACGGCTTTAAAATACCTGCCAGTGGAATATATAGACAAATATTCTTATGTCATTTTCAAGAAGGACATGGCAGATCCTTTTACAGGAAGGATGATACAGGAAGACATGCAGATAAATATAGAAATAGTTCTGGATGCCAGCGGTTCCATGAAAAAGAAAATAGGGGATGAAACAATGATGGATATTGCTAAAAACTCTATAAACAAGCTTATGGAAGAGCTTCCTGAAAACAGTAACGTAGCCTTGAGGGTATTCGGACATAAGGGTAATAATAATGCAGATGGTAAGGAAGTATCATGTGCAGCCAACGAACTTGTACAGCCTATGGGAAAACTAGATAAGGAAAAGATAGGAAGTGCATTACAGAATATCCAGCCTACAGGTTGGACTTCCATAGCTAAGTCTATTGAAAACGGAAGTAATGACCTGAAAGGGTTTCAAGGGGAAAAACATCTTAATATACTCTATATAGTGACAGATGGAATAGAAACGTGTGGTGGAAATCCAGAAGAGATTGCAAAGAAATTTAAATCGGAGAACAATAATATTGTACTCGGAATTATAGGATTTAATGTAGATGCGGCACAGAATGGAGTATTGAAGAAAATAGCAGAAGCTGCAGGAGGAAGATACAGTTCAGTCTATGACAGTAAAAATCTTATTTATGAACTTCTGAAGATACACGAAATGGCTTATTCAAAATATGAATGGGTAACACTGGACAGAAAACT
>JBGXYD010000022.1:0-6571 GCA_041815005.1 Leptotrichia sp.
AAATTATAATAACAGAAAATTTTTGCATATATATATTGTGATATTTAATGATAATAAATTTATCAAAATGTTAAGGAGGAAAATCATGTCAAAAAAGATTATTGGTGAAAAGGTTAATCGATGGGATGCCATAGCTAAAGTAACAGGTAAGGCCAAATATACTGCTGATATTGCTACAGACAAGAAGCTATATGCCAAAATATGCCGTGCGACTATAACTCATGGATTTGTAAAGAGTTATGATATAACTGAAGTATTGAAAGTTCCTGGTGTAGTAAAAGTAGTTATTCCTGATGACTTGCCAAATTATAAATTTCCTACAGCAGGACATCCTTATACTTTAATACCTGAAAAAAAAGATGTGGAGGATAGAAATCTTCTGACTAGAAAAGTAAGGATGTATGGAGACGAAATAGCAGCTGTAATAGCTGAAACAAAACTTGCAGCAGAACTGGGAGCAGAAAAAATTAAGGTGGAGTATGAGGAATACCCCTTCTATCTTGAGCCTGAAGAAGCTCTTGCAGAAGGTGCTGTAGAAATACACGAGGGAACAAAAAATATTATAGCAGCAACTGATATTACTACAGGAGACATGGAGAAGGGATTTTCAGATGCAGATAAGATTTTTGAAGGGGAATATAGAACACCTAAAGTTCAACATTGCCATATGGAATCCCAGATAGCATATGCATATCAGGATGTAGATCAGAGATGGGTATGTGTTTCTTCAACTCAAATACCTCATATATGCCGAAGGATAATAGGCCAGGCATTAGGAATGCCTTGGGGGCAATTTAGGGTTATAAAGCCTTTCATAGGGGGAGGATTTGGAAATAAGCAGGATATTACGATAGAGCCTCTTACAGTAGCACTGAGCATGGTTATGGGGGGAAGACATGTGGAAGTGGAGCTGGAAAGGGAAGAAGTTCTGGTGGCTACCCGTGTAAGGCATGCCATATCTTATAAATTTAAAATGGGACTGACAAAGGACAACAAAATAACAGCTTTAGAAACTCACATTTTATCTAATAACGGTGCTTATGCATCACATGGACACGTTGTAGGTATGAAGGGAATGGGAATCCTTTCCACTTTGTATCATCTTCCAAATTTTAGATATGAAATAAAGACAGTTTATACAAATACTGCTACGGCAGGAGCATTCAGAGGATATGGAGTTCCTCAGGTTATATTTGCTATAGAGTCATTTATGGAGGATGTTGCTAGGAAAATAAATGTAGATCCGATAGAATTTAGGATGAAAAATATTGTTCCGCCTGAAGAAAAGGAAAAAAACAGATTTTTTGATTCAGCAATTGTTGATGAGTGTATAGTTAAGGGAAAAGAAGCCTTTAAATGGGATGAAAGAAAGAGAAAAATAGAAAAGGAAAATCTGAAATCAGGTGATTTTAAAAGAGGGCTTGGAATGGCGGCTTATTCTTACGCATCCGGTACTTATCCGAAGGCATTTGAAATAGCAGGTTGCCATATGAGGCTAAATCAGGATGGTTCAGTTAAGATGATGCTCGGAGCTACGGAAATAGGACAAGGTTCAGATACAGCATTTAAGCAGATGGCTTCAGAAACTTTGGGAATATCCCATGAAAAAATTTTTGTAGATTCTATGACAGACACAGACTATTCCCCTTATGATCCAGGAGCATTTGCCTCAAGGCAGGCTTACGTGTGTGGAATGGCAGTGAAAAAGGCTGCAGAAGAACTGAAAAAGAAAATTTTTGATTCGGTTAAAAAGTTTGAAGACATAGAAGCTGATGTCTTGGATATAGTAGACGACAATGTTGTTCTAAAACATAATGGTAGAAAAATAATAAGTTTAGCAGATCTTGCCCTTAAAACTTATTATGATACTGGAAAGGCTGAATGTCTGTTTGCAGAAGTTTCCCATAATTGCCATGATCAGTCCTATCCAATGGGTACTTCCTTTGTGGAAGTGGAAGTGGATACAAAGACAGGAAGGGTGGAAATAGTAGACATATTAAATGTTCATGATTCTGGAATAATTCTTAATCCTACTCTTGCATCAGGTCAGGTGGAAGGTGGAATGGGAATGGCTATACCCTATGGACTGGCGGAAGAGTTGAGGTATGATATAAAAACAGGAAAGCCGTTAAATGGAACTCTTCTTGACTATAAGATGCCTACTGCGATGGATTTACCGGATATGGATATAATGTTTATAGAAAAATATGATCCTTATGGACCTTACGGAAACAAGGCATTAGGTGAAAATCCCAACTGTAGTCCGGCTGTGGCCATAAGGAATGCCATAGTGGATGCTATAGGTATATCTATTAATGAAATACCTATAACACCTCAGAAATTATTTGATGTGTTAAGAGAGGCAGGTGCAGAAAATGTATAATATTAAAAGTTATGTAGAAGTAGAGAGTATAAGGGAAGTAGTTGACATATTATTAAATAATGAAAATGCACAAATTATTGCAGGAGGAACAGATGTTCTCATAAAGACCAGGGAATTCAAATCCGGTTATAAGGAAAGAGATTTAGTGGGAATAACAAGGATAAAGGAACTGACAGATATATATATGGAGGATGACGGGACGATAGTCATCGGTGCAGCCTGCTCATTTTCAAAAGTGGAGTATCACCCGATAGTAAAAGAAAATCTTCCGAGTCTTTCGATAGCTGTAGGAAGTGTGGGAGGTCCGCAGGTAAGAAATATGGGAACTATAGGAGGAAATATTTGTAACGGAGCAACTTCTGCCGATAGTGCTTCCACTTTGGTTGCGTTAAATGCTGTATTTGAAGTGGAAGGAAAGAAAGGCAGAAGGAATATTTCCATACATGATTTTTATTTAGGACCTGGAAAAACAGTTTTGGAAAGGGAAGATGTTCTTGTAAAAATTAAGATAAAAAAAGAGGATTATGCCGATTATAAAGGACATTACATAAAATTTGCCCCTAGAAAAGCTATGGATATAGCTACTTTGGGATGTTCAGTCCTCATAAAGATGAAAGGGGACACAATAGAAGACTTGAGGGTAGCTTATGGGGTAGCAGGACCGACTCCTTTAAGAGCCATAGAAGCTGAGGAATATGCCAGAGGTAAGACATTAACTGAAGAAGTAATAGATCAAATCGGTAATGAATGTTTGAAGGCAAGTAAGGCAAGAGATTCATGGAGGGCATCGAAAGCATTCAGGGAACAACTTATAAATGAATTACCTAAAAGAGCTATAAGGATAGTGACAGGAGGTTGTAAAAATGCTTAAAATGATAGAATGTAATATAAATGGTAAGGATTATAGAATAGAAGTGGATGTTAGAGAATCTCTTCTTGAGGTTTTAAGGGGAAAATTAAACCTTAAGGGAGCAAAAAAGGGATGTGGAGTAGGAGAATGTGGAGGATGTACTGTAATAGTTGATGGAGAAACAGTAGATTCCTGTATATATCTTGCTACGTGGGCAGATAAAAGGAAAATAATAACTGTTGAGGGATTGACTCCGGAAAATGGGCTTTCTGACGTGCAGGAAAACTTTGTGGAGGAAGGTTCAGTACAGTGTGGATATTGTACACCTGGGCTAATAGTATCGGGAACAGCACTTCTTGAGAAAAATCCTAATCCTACAAGGGATGAAATAAGGAGAGGAATATCAGGAAATCTCTGTAGATGTACAGGATATCAAAAGGTGGTGAATGCAATAGAAAAAACAGCTAAACAAAGAATGGAGCGTAAATAAAAAATATTTTCAAGAAAAGTTATGAAGGACATTAAAATAAGATTGATATAAAAATTTATATAAGTACTCATAAATTATTTTTAGGAGGAATAATATAATGTCAGAAAAAGTAACTAATATTCAACTGAAAGGAAATGTAATAAATAATTTTTTTGAAAAATATTATGAATTATCAAAAAACGGAACAGATGTAAAGACGGAAATAATAGCAGGAACAACTACTTTCTTAACAATGGCATATGTTCTTGCTGTTATTCCGGGATTTTTAAAGGAGGCGGGGATACCAGCTGAAGGATTATATACATCGGTATGTATTATATCTATAGTGGGAACACTCGCACATGCAATATTTTCTAAACTTCCTGTAGCTACTGCTCCAGGTCTGGGATTAACAGCATTTTTTACCTCTACTGTAATAGGAAGGATGGGCTATACTTGGCAGCAAGGGCTTGCAGCAGTTGCAATATCTGGAATAATTTTTATCCTGATTTCATTTTCTTCAATAAGGGAAACTATAATAAGAGGATTGCCTGAAAATATAAAGATAGCAATTACTGCCGGAGTAGGTCTTTTTATAGCAATGATAGGTATGAAAAGTTCAGGAATAATAATTGCGACAGAATTTGGAATGTTTTTTGGAAATTTAAGAGATAAGTCTGTTCTCTTAAGTATCTTTGGATTGCTTATGATGCTTATACTTATGGCAAAAAATGTAAAGGGAGCTTTAATTATATCAATTATCGTTTCTACGATAGTAGGAATCCCGTTGGGAGTTACTGATCTTAGTCAATGGAGGGGATTTGGACTTCCAGGCGGAATAAGTGAAATATTTTTAAAGCAGGATTTTCAAGGACTAATAGGAACTAACGGGGTATTATTAGGATTTATAAATATATTGATGATAATATTGACAATAAGTATGGTAGATTTATTTGATAATATAGGGACTCTTCTTGCAGTGGCAAGTAAGGGAAATCTTTATGATGAAAAAGGCGAGGTAAGGAATATGAAAAAGGCATTGCTTTGTGATTCCATATCTACAACATTAAGTTCATTCCTAGGGACTACAACTACATCTACCTATCTTGAAAGTACAGCTGGAATTGCTGAAGGAGGAAGGACAGGACTTGCAGCTCTTGCAACAGCATTTCTGTTTGGAATATGCTTCTTTCTTTCTGGAATGGTAAGTATTATTCCAGGAGCAGCTACTGCACCTGCCCTCATAGTGGTAGGGGTACTAATGCTTGGAGCGGTTACACATATTGATTTTTCAGACTTGACAGAGGGAGCACCTGCATTTTTTGCAATAACATTAATGCCATTTACTACAAGTGTAGCAGAAGGTATTGCAGGAGCGATAATAAGTTATGTGGTATTAAAGCTGGCTACAGGTAGGTATAAGGAAATAAAACCAGTTATGTATATTTTGGCGATTCTATTTATAATAAGGCTTTCGGTAGTATAGCAGTTTATTATTATATATTAGCAATAGACTGAAGGAAAAATCAATTAAGAAGAAGAAATAGAATTTCCAGGGATACAGGAGGATGATGATGATAACAATAGTAAAGGGAGATATTATATATACTTCAGAAAAAGAGAGATATGATGTCTTTGACAGCAGTTATCTTGTAATAGAAAATGGAATTATAGTAGGAGTGTATGATGAGCTGCCTGAAAAATATAAGAATCAGATAATAACAGAAAAAATAATCGATAGGAGTGGACATCTTATAATACCTGCATTTACAGACTTGCATCTTCATGCACCTCAGTATGCAAATAGAGGGCTTGGAACAGACAAGGAGCTTATGGAATGGCTATCTACCTATACTTTTCCTGAGGAAGAAAAGTTTTCAGATATTAAATATGCAGAAAAAATATGGAAAAGGCTCATAAATGAATTATGGCAGGTGGGAAGCTTAAGAAGTGTAATATTTTCCAGTATTCACGAGGAAGCCACAGATAAACTTATGGAAATGTTTATAAAATCAGGTCTTTCCGCTTATATAGGAAAGGTAAACATGGACAGAAATACAAATGAAACTTACTGGGAGTCTGTGGAAGAGGGAATGGAATCTACAAAAAGACTGATAGAAAAATATAAGGATAAATCAGAACATGTAAAATTTATAATTACTCCGAGATTTGCAATAACATGTTCTTCAGAATCATTATTTCGCCAAGGGGAAATGTCGGAAAAATATAATATTCCGGTACAGAGCCATCTAAATGAAAGCTTTGGGGAAATTCAGTTTACTATGTCTCTCTTTCCAGAATATGAAAGCTACTCACATGTATATGAAGGGTATAATTTATTTGGTAAGAAAACTCCTGCCATTATGGCACACTGCATACACAATAGGGAAAAAGAGATAGATATGATGAAGAAGGGGAATATATATCCTGTTCATTGTCCTGAATCAAATGCTAACCTCATAAGTGGTGTAATGGATGTAAGAATGTTCCTTGATGAAGGGTTTCCTGTGTCAATAGCTTCGGATATAAGCGGAGGTCATAGTCTGTTTTTACCTAGACAAATGGTTTTAGCAGTACAGCTTTCAAAAGTAAAGGCGAGATTTGAAGAAGATTTATCAAGGGTAATAAGAAATAGTGAAGCCTTTTACATGATTACAAAAAATCCAGGAAGCTTTTTTGGAAAGGTGGGAAGTTTTGAGCCAGGATATAAGGGAGATTTTCTTGTACTAAATGTAGATTCCCTTGTCGATATGAAAGAACTGACGACAATAGAGAAACTTGAAAAATGGCTATACATCGGTTCTAAAGAAAATATAAGGGAAAGATATTTAGAGGGAGAAAAGATAGAAGAACCTTATTAGATTTAACT
>JBGXYD010000023.1:0-10223 GCA_041815005.1 Leptotrichia sp.
AAACCGAAGTATAAGTAAAAAAAGTATTTTTATATTTTCCTTAAAAATATTGACTTTATAAGGATAACTTGTAAAAGTAAAAAAAGACGGTAAAAAAAATTCTTATTTTTTAAATAAAGTAAAAAAAGTGAGGTATACTCGTATAAACAGATAAAATAGATATAAAGAACAGAAAAATAAAAATTAAATAGGTATAAAGTTAAATAATAGGAGGAATATAAAATGGAAAAGTTGATTGAAAGGCTGAAAAAGAAATTTTTGGAAAAATTTGGTGTGGAGGGGGAAAAGTTATTTTTTGCCTCGGGAAGGGTAAATCTTATAGGAGAACATACAGATTATAACGGCGGAAATGTATTTCCATGTGCCATAGACAGGGGAACATATGCACTTGTGAAAATACGGGAAGATAATAAGTTTAGAATGTATTCCGAAAACTTTGATGAATTGGGAATAATAGAATTTACATTAAAAAAGCTTAAAAATGAAAAGATACATAACTGGGCAAATTATCCTAAAGGAATGATAAAGATGTTTATTGATGAAGGATATATAGTGGATAAAGGATTTGATATACTTTTTTACGGGGATATACCAAACAGGGCAGGACTTTCTTCTTCAGCTTCCATTGAGATACTGACAGGGGTTGTATTGAAGGAATTATTTAATCTTGATATCGACATGGTAGAAATGGTAAAGCTGGGACAGAAGACAGAAAATCTGTTTATTGGGGTAAATTCTGGGATAATGGACCAGTTTGCAATAGGAATGGGTAAAAAGGACAATGCTATTCTTCTTGATTGCAATACTTTAAAATATGAATATGTACCGGTAATTCTGAAAGAGGAAGTTATAGTAATATCAAATACTAATAAAAAAAGAGGGCTTGCAGATTCCAAATACAATGAAAGAAGAAGCCAATGTGAGGAAGCCCTTGAAAATCTTCAAACAAAGTTGGATATAAAATCACTTGGGGAGCTTTCCATTGAAGAATTTGAAAAAAACAAGCATCTAATAAAAGATGAAGTAAACAGAAAAAGGGCAAAGCATGCAGTATATGAAAATCAGAGGACAATAAAGGCTCAAAAGGAGCTGGTAAAAGAGAATCTTGAGGAATTCGGAAGACTTATGAACCAGTCTCACGAATCTTTGAGGGACGACTATGAAGTTACGGGAAAAGAGCTTGATACATTGGTGGAATTGGCTTGGAAACAAGAGGGAGTAATAGGTTCCAGAATGACAGGAGCAGGTTTTGGAGGCTGCACTGTAAGTATAGTAAAAAAAGATAAGGTAGATGAGTTTATAGAAAATGTAGGAAGAGAATATGAAAATCAGATAGGATATAAGGCTGACTTTTATGTAGTGCAAGTGGGGGAAGGAGTGGCAGTCTTATGATAAATGTAGAAAGAAAAATGTTTGGAGAATACGGGGGAGAAAAAATCTATAAATACGAACTTAAAAATAACGATGACTTTCAGGTAAATATATTAAATTTAGGAGGGATAATTACAGAAATATATGTAAAGAACAAGGAAGGAATTTGTAAAAATGTCGTACTGGGGTATAGAGAAATGGGGAAATATATAAATAACCCCGCCTATCCTGGAGCAGTTATAGGAAGAACTGCCGGAAGGATAAAAAAGGGAATATTTGCTATTGATGGACTGATTTATGATCTTGAAAGGAACAATGGGGAAAACAGTATACATGGAGGGAAAAAAGGACTAAATAGTAAAATTTTCAATGTGAAGGAACTAGGAAACGGAGTGGAGCTATCCTATAGAAGCCCCCATATGGAGGAGGGCTATCCAGGAAATGTGGACTTTCGGATATCATATACCATTAATGAAAGCAACCACCTTACAATAGAATATGAAGCCGAATCTGACAGAAAAACTTACATAAACTTGACAAATCATACATATTTCAATCTTTCTGGAGATATGGAGAAAAATGGAGACGAACAGGTGCTTAAAATAGATGCAGATAAAATATGTGAGCTAGGAGAAGGACTTATTCCTACCGGGGAATTTATTAATGTCGTTGGGACAGTTTTTGACTTTAGAAGGGAAAAGATCATAAAGGACGGAATAAATGAGGGAAATAGCCAGTTTAATATAACAAGGGCTTACGACCATCCTTTTGTACTAAACAGGAACAAGATAAATGAAGAGCCCCAGATAACATTGTATTCTCCCTATAGTGGAATTGGCATGGGAATCCACACGACAGAAAATACAGTTGTGGTTTATACGGGGAATTATCTGGAAGAGGCTCCTGTCTTTGATTCTACATGTACATGTGAAGAAAGAAAAGTCAATAAAAGATATATGGGGGTGGCACTGGAAACTCAGAATTATCCCAATGGAATAAATGAAAAAAAGTTTAATGTAAAACCCCTTGAAAGAGGGAAAAAATATCATCAGAAGACAATTTTTAAATTTGAGTTATTTTAGGAAGTGAATTATGAAAGAAGTTACAGAAGGAAATTTTAAAGTTTTTAAAGAAAATTTGTAAAAGTATGAATATATAGATAAGTGTCTTTATTCAATCTGTTACAATTTCTTTCTCAACTTATAAGATTATGAACAAATTATGGTGGATTAATAGGAATTGAGATTATGTAATAAAATAAGTAAAGGTAGTGATAATATGGATATATGTATAGAGATAGAAAAACTGGTGAGATATTCAGTTAAAAAGGGATTTATTGAAGAAGAGGACAGAATTCTTATGGTAAATAGGATATGTGAATGTGTGGAACTTGATGCATATAGGGAGTTTACCGAAAATGAAATACAGAAAATAGCAGGAGAAGTTGAAACTGCAGAATATCCATGTAAAATATTGGATAATATAGTGGACTGGGCTGTAGAAAATGGGAAAATGAAAAAAAGTACAGCAACCTTTAAAGATCTTTTAAATTCAAAGATAATGGGGCAAGTTATTCCGAGGACATCGCAGGTAAGAAGACAATTTTGGGATATATATGAAAACTACGGTATAGACAAGGCAACACAATATTTCTATGAGCTTTCCAAAGGAAGTAATTACATAAGAACAGACCGAATAGCAAAAAATATCCACTGGAATTATGAAAATAGCTATGGAAACCTTGAAATCACCATAAACTTGTCAAAGCCTGAAAAAGATCCTAAGGAAATAGCAATGGCAAAGGATAAAGTATCAGGAAATTATCCGAAGGGGCTTCTTTCCAAAGAAAATGAAGGATATATGGGAAGGTTGGATCATCCCGGAAGACAGAATCATAGGACTATAAAGATGAATTTGACAGGGGAGGAATGGTATTTTCAGTATTCCCCATATATATATTATAATGAACATTCCATTGTATTTTCTGGAGTAGAAAGACCAATGAAGATAGACAGGGGAGGGTTTGAACGACTTTTTGAGTTTGTGGAAAAGTTTCCCCACTACTTTATAGGTTCCAATGCTGACTTACCAATAGTAGGAGGCTCCATATTAAGCCATGATCATTTTCAGGCAGGAAGGCATGAATTTCCAATGGAAAAAGCAAAAATACGAGAAAAGTTGGAATTCAAAGGTTTTGAGCATGTGGAGGCAGGCATAGTGAACTGGCCCATGTCTATAATAAGGCTAAGGGGAGATAAGGAAAGTCTTGTGGAATTATCGGATAAAATTTTACATAAATGGATAGACTTTAATGCAGAAAAACTGGATATATATTCTCATACAAAAGGAGAAAGACATAACACTATAACCCCTATAGTAAGATATAAAAATGGTAAGTATGAAATAGATCTGGTATTAAGGAATAACCTTACAAACAGTACACATATGCTGGGAATATTTCATCCCCATGAAAAATACCATAATATAAAGAAGGAAAACATTGGTCTTATAGAAGTAATGGGACTTGCAATATTACCGGGAAGACTAAAAGAGGAAATGACTAAAATAAGGGATTTAATAAAGGAAGTGAGGGAAACTGATAAATTTAAGGAAAATAGGGATTACTTCCCTTTATACGAGAAAATGGATTCAGATGTGGAACTGAAAAAACATAGTAAATGGATAAAATATTATCTTGAGAAAGATGTCTGGGTAGATATTGCAGACAGAAATGTGGAAAAATTTATAAGAAGTGCTATAGGGGATACCTTTTCAAAAGTTCTTGAAAACTGTGGAGTATTTAAAAATAATGAACATGGAGAAAAAGGGTTTAGGAAATTTATAAGTAAAATAAATGAATAGGATATAGAAAATAAATAAAAAAACGGGGAAAATCTATCTTTAAGGTGTGTTCCAAACAATAAGAATAGAAGAATAAGAAAGTTTGAGGGCACCCCTTTTAAAGTAGATTTTTTGTTTATAAAGGCTGGATAATATATGTGGGGGTGAAAAAAGAAAAAAATAGAATAGATAGTATTATGTTTTTGGATAAAAACAATTAAGAAAGGAATTTGTATCTATGCAAAATAATCTTATCACATTTAGACCTGGAATAAAAGATGTAAAAGTTAAAAAAAGTTAAACTGACTGATAATATATATCATGCATTTGGAGGCAGGACAGATAAGAGAAGTAAATATTGTGGAAAAAAGGTGAGTATCCATGATTATAGAGTCATTAATATAAGGGCTTAAGCTATGGGAAAAAAATTTAATAACTTAAAAAATCTAATTAAACTTAGAAATTCTTAAGATTATCAAACTTTTTTCATCCCCACTCTTGACATAGAGTCTAAAAACTATATTCCGACAATAGAGATAGCTTTCTGAATATTATTTCCTTCTACTGCTTCATCAATTAATGCAACAGCATAATCAGAATAGCTTAAAATACTTTCCCCTCTATCATTTGTATTAAAAGTTTCATCGGAAAGAATGTATTTTCCTTTTTTTTCTCCATCAAATCTAAAATCCAGTGCTGGACTTATGTACGTCCATTTTACATCATTTCGTTTTTTCAATGCTTCCAAAGCTTCAACTTCACTTATTGCCAGAGGTTTAAATTCTTTAGGAAAATCAGGATTATCAATTACTCTGGTTCCTTTTTCCCTATTTAATAATAAATTTCCTGCTCCTCCTACAACAATAAGTCTTATGTCGCTTCCCGAAATAATATTGCAGAGATATATCAGTGAAGAAGAATGTTGAGAAAATTCTTCAGGGTTCCATACTCCAAATGCAGTAACTACAATATCAAAATCTTTTATATCATCGTATGTGAGATTAAAGAGGTCTTTTAAAATGACTTTTTGGGCAGGAGATTTATTTTCTGAACGAACAATTGCTGTCATATCCATTCCTCTTTCTATACCTTCTTTTATTATAAGTCTTCCAGCTTTTCCATTTCCGCCTATAACTGCTATTTTCATAGTTTCATCCTCCAATTAAAATTTTTTATATTATACAGCCTATTATACTTTTTTCTACTTTCTGTGTAAAGTAGGCACTTTTTTGAAACCTACTAACTTGGAAGATACTGAAGAAATATATATTACTGAAAAAGCTGATAAATATTTCTTAACTAATACTAATATCTAATTGAACTATGTAGGCTGTAATAATAATATTAGACTTAGTGTTACTTATCATTGTATAAGAGAGTACAGGTATACCTTTGGTTCAGTAGAACCACTTACAGGAGAAAGATTTTTTTAGTTTTACCAAACTGCAATATGGAAAACATAAATGTCTTCTTAAAGAAAAAAGAAATAAGTAATATACAGAAATATAATATAAATAATGGATTTGTAGAAGGTAAAAATAACAAGATAAAAGTTATAAAAAGGATAAGCTATGGGATAAAAAATTCGACAACCTGAAAAAGCTTATTCAGCTTAGAATATCTTAAGGTTATCAAACTTTTTTCATCCCCACTCTTGACATAGTGCCTAAAGAATTAGAAGCAAATGAAAAAATAAAAAAAGTAAGTTTACTTTTTTCAATAAACTTACTTTACGGAAAACAGTGCTTTAGAAACTTTAGGACTTAAATTATCTTTATTCTTTAATAATATCTTTTTCACCTGATCAGCATTTTTTCCCTTTAATGTTTTCATTGCTTTAGTGCAAACTCTTACTTTTAAGTCAGACCCGTTAATATTTAAAGTCATAACCTGAAGGTTAGGTCTCCATATTCTTTTAGTTGCCCTGTGAGAGTGACTAACTGTATTTCCATGCCCTACAGTTTTTCCAAAAACTTCACATCTTCGCATAAAATTTTTCCTCCTTTACACATATCGAAATACATTTTATCATATTTTGAAAATTATTACAAGGGTTTAAAAAAAAATATACAAAACTTGGAAGTTTTTAGAATAACTTGAAATAATCTCTTGTAAAATGAAGTAAATATTCTCATATATTTTTTAATATACAGTAAAAACTATATATTTAGTATTAAAAAAATATATCCTTATAATATTATTTTTTTAAAATTCCACCTGTTATTAAATTTAGGTTATCCAGGTGGAATTACTGTATCAAAAGCTGACTCTAAAAAATCATCCACTGTTACGAAGCCCTGTGGCAAGACCATTTATTGAAATATGGATTGCTTTTCTAAGATCTTCGGAATCAGTCCCATTTCTTAGTCTTTTTAATAGTTCAATTTGAAGATAGTTCATACAGTCAAAATATGCCAGACGGTTTCTTAAACTGCTTGCAAGTTCCTGATTGTCAGCAAGTAATGTATCGTTTCCTGTAATCTTCTGCAAAATATCAATGGTAAGTTTCCACTCCCTCACAATTTCTCCAAATATTTTTTGGGCAGTTTCTTGATCAGATGCTAGTTTCACATATTCAGAGGCTATGGTCATATCAGATTTTGAAAGAACCATATCCACATTGGAAATAACAGACTTAAAGAAAGGCCATTCCTTATACATTTTCTGTAATATGGAAAGATTTTCTTTCCCTTGGGCAATCCATTTTGTAAAAGCAGATCCCACACCATACCATCCCGGAAGCATTATACGGGTTTGAGACCATGAAAATACCCATGGAATAGCTCTTAAACTGTCAAGAGTCTGGGTCTTTTTCCTCGATGAAGGTCTTGAACCTATATTTAGTCCGGCAATGGCGTTTATAGGGGTGACTTCAAAAAAGAAGTTGGAAAATCCGTCAGTATTGTAGACTAAATCACGATAGCAATGATAGCTAAATTCAGATATCTCAGTAATGATATTTTCGTAGTCGTCCCACATGGCATCTTCTGTAGTGAGGGCACTTGACTCCAAGGCAGCTGATATAAGGGCTTCAAGATTTTTAAACCCTAAATCTGGATTACCATATTTCGCACCAATAACTTCCCCCTGCTCTGTAAGACGAATGGTACCATCAGCACTTCCTTCGGGCTGTGCAAGGATAGCTTCATAACTTGGACCTCCTCCACGTCCGACAGTACCTCCTCTTCCATGAAAGAAGGAAATTTGTACATTGAACTTTTCCCCTATCTTTGTCAATTCCTTCTGTGCCTTATATAAAGCCCAGCTGGAACTGAGGTATCCTCCATCCTTATTACTGTCGGAATACCCAAGCATAACCTCTTGTTTTCTTCCACGTTTGACCATCCATTTTTCCACAAGTGGAAGGGTAAACCACTTTGTCAATATTTCAGGAGCAGCCTCCAAATCCTCCACTGTTTCAAAAAGAGGAACAATCTGTAAATCACAAAATTCATTTCCTTCAGTCCCTTTGGAAAGATTTGCCTCCTTAAGTAAAATAGCTATTTCAAGCATGTCAGAAACACTTGTGGCATGGGAAATAAGGTTTTTTTCAATAATCTTATTTCCAAACCTGTCCCTTAGGGATTTAGCCTTTCTAAAAATAGACAGTTCCCCTGAAAGAAGCTCACTTTGGGGGATAGTTGGATCACTTAATATACGTGGATCATGTTCAAGTTCCCTTAAAAGAACATCACAACGTGCCTCTTCAGAAAGACTGAGGTAGTCTCCTATTATATTGGCACTTTTCAGTAGTTCTGCTACACATACTTCATGGACACTGGAATCCTGACGTAAATCGATGGTTGCCAGGTGAAATCCAAATATTTTTGTGGCACTTATGAGGTTTTTCAATTTTCCTTTCACAAGAAAGCCTGCATTGTTTCTTGTAAGAGAATCAGCAATAATTTCCAAATCCCTTGTAAATTCTTCAGAACTGTTATAAGGAATATCGGATACATTTTTTCTTCTAGGAGGTAACACTTCTTTATCTTCACATAGCTTGTAGGCTGTAGCAAGAAGACGGTCGTTAATGGCAGTTAGTGCTTTTCTGTAAGGTTCGTTCACCCTGTGGGGGGAAACTTCCCCAGAAGACTCTGAAAGAGTTTTCAGTTCCGGAGTGATGTTTGCCATAGTAATGGACATAGATAAATCACGATATACATTTTCTACTTCATCAAAATAATACTGGAAAAGTCTTAGTGCTTGTGCCTGAGCGGAAGTTTCCAATGTCTGGACTGTTACATAAGGATTTCCATCACGATCCCCTCCAATCCACATACCCATTGTCAGGGGAATAAGATTATTTGCGACATCCCTATACTCACCTAACTTTTCAGAAATTTCCTGAAACTTATTTGTAAGGGAAGGAAGTTCATTGAAGAAGGTAATATTGTAATAACTTAAAACATTGCTTATTTCATCGGTAACCCGTAGTTTTGAGGTTCTTAGCATGGAAGTCTGCCATAATATTTGCACACCTCTGTTTAATTCATCTATCCACTGTGTTTCATCTATCTGACAGTTTTTTACATTTTCATGTTGGTCAAGTATATCGGTTATCTTCCTTGTGAGATCCAATATACTCTTTCTCTGAACCTGTGTAGGATGAGCTGTAAGCACAGGAACTACATCCACACTTTTCATGGCATCCAGTATCTTCTCCTTGCTTATTCCCTTTGACTTAAGGTTTTGTAGAGATTTTTCCAAAGTACCTATTTGAAGCTTATTTGAAAATTTCGCTCTTCTTTGCCTGTGGGTCTGGTATACATCTTCGGCAATATTCGCTAAAGCTGAAAAATAACTAAATCCCCTTATTACACGTAATATTTCCCAGTCACTCAGCTCAGCACAAAAGAAGGAGAGATCCTTACGGCTTTCCTGATTTTTTGTTTTGTAATATCTAATAGATGCTTCCCGAAGGCTTTCAGTAACCTGATATATATGTAGCCCTGCATATGTGAAAATGGTTTCCCCTAAAAGAGTTCCGAAAAGCCTGTTATGTTCTAATAATGTTTCCTGGTGCTCATCCAGTTTTACTGAAGGCAGAGGAGTAACAGGTAAAGTTTTTAAATTCATATGATACCACCTTTACTTTGTTTCTTAATTTTTAACAGGTAATTATACCATAAAATGGAAAGGAATAAAACATAAGCTAAATTATAAGTTTTATATTTTATAATAAATTCCGTTAATAATTGAGAGATATGAGGGAGAAATTTAAGGAAAAGCAGTGTAAAAAATAATATCTAAAAAAACATAATAAAGAATCCGTTCCTTTTGTTTGGCGACTTTATTATAAAGAATATCTTCTTTTTTCAAGTCTTTTATTTCAGGTCTGAATGTGATAAAATTATTTTACAATAAGGGTAAATTACTTTCTTATGTCAGGTTACCAAAAATAAAATACTATAATTGATGCTAGAGGATAGGAAGTTGTTTATTAATAAGAATAGAAAATAATCCACAGAGAATAATACTTCCTAAATTTACAATTTGGACTTTAGAGAAATACTGGTAGAGAAATACTGGAAAAATTATCTTAATCCTCTAAAAAAGAATCCGGTATTTTTCTAATTTTTAAATTGCATTCGGTGTATAAATGTAAAAATTCAACCAGCTTAAAAATACCAAAACTGTCCTCATAATAGACAATTATAGATTTTTATTTTCCTGTTTTTTCTCTCTTCAGTATGGTCATTAATGACTTGCCTCTATATTTTTCACCTTTTTTCGTATTTAAGAATATTTGAAAATACAGATATCCTATCAATGTCATCACAATGTGATAGGCTATGAAGTTATATTTTGTACTTTTAAAGTCTATCATTCTCCAAAAAAATTGTCTGTCTGTAATCTTTTTCTATTTCGCTTCCCATTTCATCTTGTCTGATTCTGCCAGACATACGGCTTCATTGCATAGTAAAATCTATTTAAAATAAAACTATAAATTTATTTTATAATTAAAAATATAAACTTTTGATCTAAGTTTTTCATAAAAAAATATTATATTT
>JBGXYD010000024.1:0-5573 GCA_041815005.1 Leptotrichia sp.
AAAAAATCTGAAAATGAAAAATACAATGTCTTGGATATAGAGACGTTGAAGTTTCTTCTTAAATATAATAATATCTTTTCAAGGACAGAAGTACAGCACTGTGAAAAATTTTATGATAAGAAATTTGAAAATGTCATATATGGAGATATTTTTGAAAAATTGAAAGGAATAAATTTTGATATATCAAAAATAGATAATCTTCCCCTTGAAGAGGAAGAAAAAGAATTAATAACAACAATGGAATTACAGGCAGAAATAGATATTACAAATGGAGAGAGGCATTATAAGGATATTTTTGTAGGGTGGTTCTTAAGGGAAATTGATTACATGAGGGAAGTTATCGAAAAAAAGGATAGAGCATATATAATCTTACAGCGATTGAAATCCGAATTGAAAATAATTCATAACATTAGTGAAATTGAAGAAATGTACAAAGAATTTAATTTGATAAGGAGATCAGATTATGTCTGAGAAAAAAGAAAATTTAAAAACTAGTCTCGCAAATTTCATAAAAAAGGCAAGGGAAGATAAAGTGACCAGTAATGAAGAGATTATGTCCCTTTTATCAGATGCCTTTTCGACCGAGAAAATTGAACAGCTGGTAAAGAAATTGATTGATGACGGAGTTCAGATTGTGGATACTTTAAAGGATAAGGAAGATATATTAAAGGTTCCTGAAATGATAGAGGATTTGGAAATTACCAGCTTGGATATGGATGATGAATTTGTAGAAAATGAAATAGATGAATCGGAAGTGGATAAACTGCTTCAGACAGATTTACTTAAAATGGCGGAATCTATGGATGTAGATGAGCCTATTAAGATGTATCTGAGGGAAATAGGTCAGATTCCTCTCCTTAGTTATAATGAAGAAATAGAGTATGCCCAGAAGGTTCTGGAAGGGGATGAAGAAGCAAAGCAGAAACTGATAGAATCCAACTTGAGACTAGTTGTCAGTATAGCTAAAAAGCATACTAATCGTGGTTTGAAAATGCTTGACCTTATTCAGGAAGGTAATATGGGGCTTATGAAGGCTGTGGAAAAATTTGAATATGAAAAGGGATTTAAGTTTTCCACATATGCAACATGGTGGATAAGACAGGCGATAACCCGTGCAATAGCGGATCAGGGAAGGACAATAAGAATACCTGTCCATATGATAGAAACAATAAATAAAATTAAAAAAGAGAGTAGGATAATCTTACAGGAAACAGGAAAGGAACCTACAGCAGAAGAACTTGCAAAGAAGCTGGGAATTCCTGTGGATAAGGTGAAAAATATACTGGAAATGAATCAGGATCCTATTTCTCTTGAGATGCCTGTGGGAAGTGAAGAAGATAGCGAGCTCGGTGATTTTGTGGAGGATGACAAATTTGCCAATCCTTATGATGCGACTACAAGGGTTCTTTTAAAGGAGCAGTTAGACGAGGTTTTGAAAACATTAAATGAACGTGAGGAAATGGTTCTTAGATATAGGTATGGGCTTGATGATGGTTCCCAAAAGACTTTAGAAGAAGTGGGAAAAATTTTTAATGTTACAAGGGAACGCATAAGGCAGATTGAAGTGAAGGCATTGAGAAAGTTAAGACATCCAAGTAGAAGGAAAAAATTAGAAGATTATAGGAGCTAAGTTTGTACTAGCTCCTATAATACTAAAATAAAGGGGAAAAAATGATAAGAAAGATAATGGATGAAGTAAGAAAAAAGGGAAGTTTCAGTTTTGAAAAGATAATCGAAGACCATAGCCTGTCAGATGATGATTTTTTCAAATTTTTGGAGTTTGTTCATGGGGAAAATATCCCTGAAGTGAGAACCTCAGTGGACGGGAATGATTTTATTGTTCTTGAGGATGAGAATTATTATGCTGAAGAAAAGGAAATGATAAAGACATATTTGGAAGAGGTAAAGGATAAAAATAAGGAATTTGAAAAAAAGGCTAAGGATGAAAATATAAAAAAAATACATATGGATGATGATAAGTCTGATATGGTGGAAAAGTATTTAAAAATAGCAGTTAGGGAAAGTCTTTTATACTCCAAATACGGATTTTCCTTTCTTGATATGGTTCAGGAGGCTACACTTGGAGTAATAGCAGGGCTTGGATATTATGATAAAATATTATCACTAACAGGAGAACCAGATTTTTTTATAAAGAATTTTGCAATAAAATACATTCTGGAGTTTCAAAAGGGAATACTGAAGGATATAAAGGCATCAGAGCTTTCGTATATATTATATTTGAAGGTGAAAGTGGACAGGCAGCTAGGTCTTGATATAGAGGAAATAAGTAGACAGATGAATGTTACTAAGGAATATATTGAGAAACTTGAGGGATTATTTGATAATATAGAGCCTGATGAGCTTATGGAAAATCATCAGATTCTAGAAAAGGCCAACAAGATAACTCAAATGTATATACTTGAGAATATACCTAAAAAACTCAGTTATATTGATGAGCAAATTTTAGTAATGTTTTATGGTTTGGAAGATAAGGCATATTCAGAGAAGGAAATAGCCAAAACCCTTAATATAGCCCATCATAATGTGGGAATTTTAAAGGATAAGGCATTAAATAAACTATCCATAGATCTTTTAAAAAATGAAGTTATGGAGAGCAGTGAAAATATAGACTATATGGTAAACTAACCAATAAGGAGAAATAGATGCTACTAAGAAATATAATAGGGGAGCTTTATTCGTTGTACAACCCTAAAATAGCAGAAAACTGGGATAATGTTGGGCTTCTGGTGGGAAATAAGGAAGCAGAGATAAAAAAGATACTTTTCTGTTTGGATGTTACAGAAAAAGCAGTGGAAAGAGCTATAGAAGAAAAGGTGGATCTTATTATATCCCATCATCCCTTCATATTTAATGGAATGAAGAGGATAACAGATGAGGATATTCATGGAAGAAAAGTTCTTAGGCTGATTGAAAATAAAATAGCTGTCTATTCTGGGCATACAAACGTTGACTTTGGATTGAATGGATTAAATGACTTTATCCTTTATAAACTAAACTTAGAAGGAAGAGTGGAAATACATAATGAATTTGAATTTGATGACTACAACCATATAAAGCATATAAATGAAAAAGTCCAGGGAGGTAGAGGGCGTATTAAGATACTTAACCGTGAAATAGAACTTAAGGAACTAATCAATGTAATAAAAAGTAATTTGGGAATTCCCTTCATAAGGTATGCAGGGGCGGACAGAAAAATAAAGAGGATAGGAATCGTCGTAGGTGGTGGAAGTTCATTTGTACATGAACTGAAGGAGAAAATAGATGTTTTTCTCACAGGAGATTTACGTCATCATGAATCTTTGGATACGATTGAAGAAGGAGGAATCCTAGTGGATATAGGTCATTATGAAAGTGAATATCTGTTTGTGGAGCTGATGGCTATGCAAGTTTCTCAGTTTTTCAATGGAGAAATAGTTAAGCACTTTGATGAAGCTGTCTTTAAGTTAGGATAAAATGAAAAAAGAAAAAGTTAAGATAAAACTAACTTCAAAAAACATTTTAAAGGATACAATCGTATACACAGACAAAATTAAAATGGCAAATTTTAATAAATACAACTTAGGTTATACAGCCATTTAAAGTGAGGTGGAAATAATGAAAAGAAAAAGAATTTTAATGTTACTGCTGGGGATAATTTTAGCTCTAAATTCATGTGTAACTTTAGGTGTAGCAGCAGCTGCAGGAGCTGCAGGTTATTACTGTGGAAATACATCCAATTGTAGAAGAAGATAAAAGTTATTCAAATATAGTAGCATAAAAATTGAAATAATGGTAAAATGAATGAGGTCTTGAAGTCAGTCTCTGGAAGAAATTCGGGAGGAAAGTCCGGACTTCGTAGGGCAATGGAGGCAGTTAATGACTGCTGGGAGTAATCCTAAGGAAAGTGCCACAGAAAATATACCGCCTAAAACTATTTAGGTAAGGGTGAAAAGGTAGTGTAAGAGACTACCGGTGATTTAAGAAATTAGGTCAGCCTGGTAAACCCCTCCTGAAGCAAGAATAAGTAAAAAGCAATAAAGGGGCGGCTCGTCTCTGCTTAATGGTGATTCGCTAAAGGGGACAGGTAACTGTCTTCTTAGATAAATGACTGACAAATACAGAATCCGGCTTATGTCAAGACCTCTAAAATAAAGGCTGTTTCAGAATCATATAATTTTCATAAATCAAAATGTTTATGGAAATAATGATTTTAAAACAACCTTTTTTCTATAATAGAAGTGTTCTAAAAATTATAGGAAAGTTTTATTAGGTAGAAAAGATATAATAATAATCTTGTAAAAACAAGTAGAAAAAAATTTATAAAAATGTTACAATTACAACAAACAAATATCAATATAAGAGGCGAATTTATGAGAAATAAAAATAAAATTTCAAAAGGAAGTAGCCAAAAGCACAAAAAGATAAACGATATAAAAAAAGTAAGAATAGTAAAAAAGAAATATTTAAATGAGGAGTTACTCAAACATTTTTACGACTATTTGAGAAGATATAAAATATCCGTAGTGGAAAATTCTGAAGAAGCGGATATGGTGATTTCCTTCGGAGGAGATGGGACAATGCTTGTGGCTGCAAAGGAGGCTGCAGAAAGGAATATTCCGGTAATGGGGGTAAATATGGGAACTTTAGGTTATCTGGCAGATATCTCTTTGGAAAATACTGTTGAGATACTGGAAAGATATAGAAATAACGAATATATTTCTGATCAGAGGTCATTTCTTGAGGTGAAGTGGAATAAAGATACCTTTTACGCCTTAAATGAGCTTGTAATAAGCAAAGGAGGGCTAATATCCCACCTTATACATGTAGAAGTGTACTCTAATGATTTATTCGTGAATAAATATAGGGCTGATGGAATAATAGTGGCTACCCCTACAGGATCAACTGCATATTCCCTTTCGGCAGGTGGTTCGATAGTTCATCCCAGTCTAAGGGCATTGACAATAACTCCACTTGCACCACAGAGCCTTACTGCACGTCCAATAATAGTAGATGGAGATGAAAAATTAACTTTTAAAGTTTTTTCAAGGGACAATGATGTACATTTAAGCATAGATGGAGATGAATGTTTTCCAATAAAGTCAGAGGATAGTGTTACAGCAGTCCTTTCTAGTAAAAAGGTACAGATTATTAGAAGTGGTAGAAGTGATTATTACGGAATATTACGTGAAAAGTTGAAATGGGGAGAATCTGTTGTGAAATAGCTTCTATTTAAGGAGAATTAAATATTAAAGCTGAGAGGAAAGAAAATGCTAAGGGAACTAAGATTAAATAATTTAGCCATAATAAAAAATATGGATCTGGAATTTAAGGAGGGGCTGATATCTCTTACAGGAGAAACTGGGGCAGGAAAGTCCATTATATTAGATGGAATTTCCTTACTCATAGGAGAAAGATCTAGCCTGGAAATGATAAGATCCGGAGAAGAAAACTTATTTGCAGAAGGGATTTTTGACTTATCTGAGGATCAGAGAAAAAAGCTAAATAGAATAGGATTTGAAATAGAGGATGATGAACTGATTGTTTCAAGAACCTTTTCAAATACTTCAAAATCC
>JBGXYD010000025.1:0-5097 GCA_041815005.1 Leptotrichia sp.
AGATTGAAATCATAAATAAAATAATACACAAAAAATATGAAAGAGATAGAAATGCACTAAAAAAATAATTCTAAATTAAAAATCGAGAAAGAATAGTCATTAAAAAGTTATCAAATAACCGTTGCAAAACTACACCTAAAAATCTTAAATGTAAAAGAAACGGTGTAGTTTTTTTATTTCTCATACATTATAAAATATAATTTTGAGATTAACAATTACCCTTGACATTATCCTTTTTTTGAGGTTTAATATTATCAGAAATATATTTTGATAATCAAAACAAATTTAAAATTGGAGATGATTCAGATGAGTAAAAATTTTGATAATGTATCAGAAACCCTTCTTATAACCTTATATGCAAGGGCTAGAGATGCTCACAATAAAAATTCTGTCCTGAATGATATGAAATCAGCAGAAATAATATCACAAATAAACTATGATTTCAGTAAATTTAATAAAAGCTGGGCTTCCTATTATGGTATTTTAGCCAGAGCTAAAACTATGGATAATGAAATCAGAAAATTTATTGAAAAGAATCCTGACTGTATTATTGTTTCTATAGGAGCTGGACTTGACACAAGATTTGAGCGAATAGATAACGGAAAGATAACATGGTATAACCTTGATTTTTCTTCTGTAATCGAACAGAGAAAATTATTTTTTGAAGAAAAGTCACGGGTAAAGAATATACCAAAATCTGCCTTAGATCCTTCATGGACAAAAGATATAGAAATAAATGAAAAAAAGCTTCTCCTTATTTCAGAAGGAGTATTGATGTATTTTTCAGAAGAGGAAGTAAAAAATTTCCTCAATATTTTAACAGACAATTTTTCTAGTTTTACAGCGTATTTCGATCTGCTTTACAAAGGGCTTGTCGGAAAGGAAAAGGTACATGATACCGTAAAAAATATGGAAAATGCACACTTTAAATGGGGAGTCAAGGACGGAAGTGAAATTCCCAACCTTAACCCAAAAATAAAACAAGTTGGACTTATTAATTTTACTGATGAATTAAAGCATATTCTCCCTAGATGGAAAAAAATCTTTACTCCTTTATTCTACATTACAAATAACAGGCTAGGAATGTATACATATTAATAAAGCAGCAGCTCCATAACATACACAAATAGTGGTATAGTGATAAGGGACAGTATAGTGCTTAATCCTACAAGTCTTGCAGCATGTATATAATCTCCCTTAAACAGCTGGGAATACAATGGGGCAGTAAGCCCTACAGGAGTACATGTGGCTAAAAGCACTACCTGTCTTATTTCCAGCTGTACAAAAGGGAAAAATAGGAAAAATATCAATGTAGCTAAAGGTACTCCAAGCAATTTTATAAATGAAATAAAATAAACTCTTGTATCTTTTAGCAATTCCAATATATCCATACTTGCTATGTATGTTCCAAGCACAATCATTGCTAATGGAGTATTCAATTTAATACCCGCATTAAATATAATATTTAAGGAAGCGGGTAATTTTATTGAAAAAATAAATATAAGTACTCCTACAACAACCGCTATAATACCTGGATTCCTTATTATCCTTTTGGCTGAAATATATGTTGTTTTCTTTGTGATAAGATAAATTCCATAAGTATAGGCATATAAATTAAATACTGTCAAATATGATGAAAGATAAAAGACAGCATGTGTTCCTATTATACTTGAAACTAACGGTATTCCTATAAAACCGCTATTCGGAAATCCTATTCCAAGCCTTTCAGTATTATTCGGACTTATTTTAATTGCCATTAAGAATCCCAATGTCATTGCCAAAAAAGAGAAGATAAAACTGATTCCAAGCTGTATAAACTTTTCTTTTGAGAAACCTCTCTGATACTGCCCAATAATTATTATAGGATTTATTATCCAAATTAATATAAATGTCATTTTTTCTACAACTTTGTCATTTATAATTCTCAATTTAAATAAAATAAATCCTATAATTATAAAACTATACATTATGCCTATTTTATTTAATATTAGCTGAAACACTTCCATTCTCTTCTTCTCCTTTTGTAACTTTTTCTATTTTCCGTTAAATAATGAGGGTATACTTTGAATACACCCTCATCATTCACATATATTTTATCATATTTCCCATATTAATTCCTATTTAGGAATATAAGTAACTCCCTCTTTTTTCAATTTTTCTATAACTTCTCTAAACTGTGGTAGATATTTTTCATTTGCAACAAGCATCTCATCCAGGAGTTCTTTAGCTATTTTTCCACTTGTAACTATAGGATTTAATGTAAATGCCTGCAATGCCTTACCATAATCTCCTGTTACTCCTGCTTCTATTGTCAGGGCTTCCATAGCTTTCATTATTTGAAGGCTTCCCCTTAATGCTATAGGAAATCTTCCCCAATTTAATGGTTCTGATCCATGAGCAGTTACTACAGCACTTACTTCTACTGCACAGTCGTACTCTACATCTTCTATTACACCGTTATTTTGGGTACTTACAACCATCAGAGTTCTTTTATCATTAAAAATTGAAGATATTATTTCACAAGCTGCATCACTGTAATAAGTTCCACCTCTCTTTGTAAGCTGTTCCGGCTTATAATCAAGATTAGGATCCTTATAAAGCTCAAAGAGTTCTGCTTCAGTTCTTTTAACTATTTCAGCCCTTGTTTCATGTTTTTCAAAAGCTTCTTTTTCCTCATTTAACATAAGGTCAGTCAAATAATAATATCTATGATAAGAACATGGAAGCATTCCTAAATCCTTTATTTGATCGTAGTTAAAAGGTAAATCAGATATATTTTTCATACCTTGATGTTTTCCTGCATTTTCAGGATTGTAAAGAGCTTCTATGACTTTATCTGTCACTTCCTCTCCTTTCCTATTCCATACTCTGTGCCAATGGAAATGATTTATTCCGGCAAACTTTACAAACAGCTCTTCTGAATTTTCTGGCAATCCTAAAGCTTCATTACAAAGTTTTACAAATCTTATAGGAACATTACAAAGTCCTACAGTTTTTTTCCATTTTCCTACTTTTATCGCTGTTTCCGTAATCATTCCCGCAGGATTTGTAAAGTTTACAAGCCACGCATTTGGACAGAGTTCTTCCATATCTTTTATTATACTTAATATAACTGGAATTGTACGGAATGCCTTAAACATTCCTCCTGCTCCATTAGTTTCCTGCCCTATAAGTCCATAACTAAGAGGTATTCTTTCATCTCTTATTCTAGCATCTAGTAGCCCTACTCTAAACTGTGTTGTTACAAAGTCTGCATCTTTAAGGGCTTCTCTTCTATCGAGAGTCAAATTTACTTCCCAGTCAAGCCCTGCTGCTTTTACCATTCTTTTAGCCATCGCACCTACAATTTCAAGCTTTTCTTTACCTTCTTCTATATCAACAAGCCATATTTCCTTTATCGGAAGCTCATCTTTTCTTTTTATGAAACCTTCTATAAGCTCTGGGGTATAACTGCTTCCTCCCCCTATTGTAACTATTTTAATTTTTTCCACTAGTTTTTTCACCTCTTTCCCTATCTTTTACAATAAGCACAATACATTTTATCTAAAAATTTGACAACAAATATATTTTTCTAATTATTTTCTAGCTCATCACCGTTTGTTTCTATTACTTTCTTATACCAATAGAACGATTTTTTTCTCTTTCTTTCGTAAGTCCCATTTCCGTCATCATCTAAATCAACATATATAAACCCATATCTTTTACTCATCTGGCATGTAGACATACTTACAATATCAATACAACCCCAAGGTGTATATCCCATAACTTCCACACCGTCATCTATGGCATCTCTTATTGCAGTTATATGTTCTCTAAAATAGTCTATTCTATAATCATCAATTATGCTTCCATCTTTCTCTATGTTATCCCTATTTCCTATACCATTTTCTACTATAAATAAAGGTTTTCTATATCTGTCATACATATCTATCAGTGAATAGTGAAGTCCCATAGGATCTATCTGCCAGTTCCATTCTGTCGTTTCAAGATAAGGATTTTTTACTCCTGTAGACACATTTCCATTCACTTTTTCCCTTTTTTCCGCTTCTATACTTGATACAAAAGACATATAATAACTGAATGAAACAAAATCTACAGTATGAAGTTTAAGTATTTCCTCATCTCCCTGCTGAAATTTTACATTTATTCCTTTTTTCTTCCATTCATTCTTTATAAATTTTGGATATTCTCCAAACACCTGTACATCTCCATAAAAATAATTTTCTCTGTTATCCTTTAAAGCCAAAAGACAGTTTGCAGGATGAGAATTTTCTGGATAAGTCAGCAGTCTTGTAAGCATACAACCTATTTTTGAATCAGGTATTATTTCATGACAATATTTTGTTGCAAGAGAACTTGCTATAAACTGATGGTGTAATGCCTGATAAATTATTTCTTCCTGTTTTTCCTTAGAGTATTTTTCAGTTACAATTCCCGCTGTTGTAAAGGGGTGTCTGAATATACTGTCTATTTCGTTAAATGTAAGCCAGTATTTTACTAAATTTTTATATCTCTTAAATACCCTCTTACAGACTTTCACAAACATATCAACCACAGGTCTCTGGTAGCACCCATCATAGTTATTTGATAGATATAGCGGCATTTCATAATGTGCCAGTGTTACAAGAGGTTCAATATTTCTTTTTCTCATTTCCTTAAACATTTCTTCATAGTAAGCAAGTCCGCTTTCATTTGGTTCATCTTCTATCCCATTTGGAAATATTCTTGTCCATGCAATGGAAACTCTCAATGTCTTAAATCCCATTTCCTGAAATAGATCAAAATCCTCCTTATATCTATGATAAAAGTCAATCCCATGTCTTTTCGGATATTTACTTGTATCTTCTGAATTCATTGCTTCTTCTATATCTTTTACAGAAATACTATGCTGAGCCACATAATCCTTAGGGTCTGTTTTAGGTTTATATGTACTGCAGTCTGCTACCGACATACCTTTCCCATCAATGTTCCACGCTCCTTCACATTGGTTAGCAGCCAAAGCTCCACCCCATAGAAAGCCTTCAGGAAATATTCCTTTCTTAATATTTTCTTTCATTCTATTCATCACCTATATATATTATTTACGTTATTTATGGA
>JBGXYD010000026.1:0-16237 GCA_041815005.1 Leptotrichia sp.
AGAAATGGTAATGCCAGGGGACAACATAGAGATGTCAGTTGAACTGATTCACCCGATAGCTATGGAAGAAGGATTAAGATTCGCCATAAGAGAAGGTGGAAGAACAGTTGCTTCAGGAGTTGTTGCTACTATCGTTAAATAATTAAGTGAAAATTAATATAGGAGGAAGTACTTTGGATAAAATAAGAATATATCTTCAATCTTACGACCATAAGTTGCTGGATCAGTCAGCTAAAAAAATAGCTGAAGTAGTAAAGAAGAACGGTTCGGAAATAGCAGGACCTATGCCTTTACCGACTAAGACAAAAAAATATACAGTCTTAAGATCTGTTCACGTAAACAAGGATTCCAGGGAACAGTTTGAGATGAGAATACATAGAAGGTTTGTTGAAATTAAAAATTCAAGTCAACAGATTATAGGAGCTTTAAGCTCATTAAGCCTGCCATCAGGGGTAGGAATAGAAATTAAGCAATTATAGCTTAATACAAGTTGGCTGAAGAAGGTTTCCGCCTATGGGCTGAATGTTTCAAATAGTATAATTTACAGCTAAGTTTAGAGAAATCTTTACGGGAGGAGATCTTCTCCTTTCGTAACAGTCAACCAATATATTAAGGAGGAAAAAGATGATTTTAGGAAAAAAAATTGGAATGACTCAAATATTTGAGGAAGAAAAATTAATACCAGTTACAGTTATAGAAGCAGGACCGAGCTTTATAGTTCAGAAGAAAACTGAAGAAAAGGAAGGGTACAATGCTGTAACATTGGCATATGATGAAAAAAGGGAAAAAATTACTATAAAACCTGAAACAGGTTTATTCAAGAAAGCAGGTATAACTCCTAAGAAGTTTCTGAAGGAATTTAAAGTGGCTGATACAGCTGGATTTGAATTAGGACAGGAAATAAAAGTAGACGTATTTGAAGGGATTGAATTTGTTGATATCGTAGGAACATCAAAGGGTAAAGGTACTGCTGGTGTTATGAAAAGACATAACTTTGGTGGAAACAGGGCATCCCACGGGGTTTCAAGAAACCATAGACTGGGAGGATCAAATGCAGGAGGAGCAGCATCCAACAGTAATGTACCAAAAGGTAAGAAAATGGCAGGTAGGCTTGGAAATGAAAGAGTTACTGTGCAAAACCTTAAAGTAGTTAAATTTGATGTGGAAAACAATCTGTTATTGGTAAAGGGAGCAGTTCCAGGACCTAAAAACGGATACCTAATTATCAAGAAATCAGTTAAGAAATACTAATAGGAAAGAGAGGAGGAAAAAATGCCAGTTTTAAATGTATATAAATTGGACGGTTCTGCATCGGGAACTGTCGAAGTAAATAATGAAATATTTGGAATCGAGCCAAACAAGACTGTAATACATGAAGTTCTTGTTGCAGAATTGGCTGAAATGAGACAAGGTAACGCTTCAACAAAGACTAGGGCAGAAGTGAGAGGCGGAGGAAGAAAACCTTTTAGACAGAAGGGGACAGGAAGAGCAAGACAAGGTTCCACAAGAGCACCTCATATGGTAGGTGGAGGAGTGGTTCACGGTCCTAAACCTAGAAGCTATGAAAAGAAAGTAAATAAAAAAGTAAGAAAGCTAGCGTTAAAATCTGCATTAGCTGCTAAAGCAAGTGAAGGAAATCTGATCATATTGGATGATTTTACACTGGAAACACCAAAAACAAGAACTATTGTAGACTTTGCTAAGGCATTGAACTTTGCTGGAGAAAAACAGCTTTTTGTTGTTGATTTCCGTGAAGAAACTTATGATAGGGATATAAACCTTGACTATTCAGTAGGAAATATTCCAAAGGTCGCGTTAGATTATGCAAGAAGCTTAAGTGTTTACTGGTTAATCAAACAGGATAAGGTAATCCTTACAAAAGAAGCTCTTGCTACGATTGAGGAGGTGCTGGCATAATGCATATTACAGAGATAATAAAAGAGCCTGTAGTTAATACTGAAAAGGCTAGAAACCTAATGGAAAACAATGAGTATGTATTCATTGTTGATAAAAGGGCGAACAAGATACAAATAAGGGAAGCTGTTGAAAAAATGTTCAATGTAAAGGTTGAAAATGTAAATACACTTAATATAAAACCTAAGGCAAAGAGATTTAGAATGTCAGTTTATAAGACAGCAGCCATCAAAAAAGCTGTGGTAAGGCTGAAAGAAGGAGAAAAAATTGCCGCTTATGAAGGATAATAAGCCTATCGTCGTAGTCTAAGAAAGATGATGGATAGTATCCTAGAAAGAAATAATTTAAAATCACAAACTTTTTTATAGGAATTATTATTAGGAAATGATATAATATAAGGAAATTAAAAATAAATTCAATAGAAATATGGAAGCGAGGTAAAAATAGTTATGCCAATTAAAAAGTTAAAACCAATAACTAGTGGGACAAGGCATATGTCGATATTAGTTAATAAAGAACTAGATAATGTCAGACCTGAAAAAACTTTGACTGAACCTCTAAATTCTTCTTATGGAATAGACAATTATGGTCATAGAACAGGTAGAAACAGACATAAAGGACATAAGAGACTTTACAGGGTAATTGACTGGAAAAGAAATAAGATTGGAATACCTGCAAAGGTTGCCACTCTTGAATATGATCCAAACAGGACAGCCAATATTGCGTTACTGCATTATGTTGATGGGGAAAAAAGATACATTCTGGCACCAAATGGACTGAAAAAAGGAGATACTGTACTGGCTGGAAATGAAGCGGAAATTAAGCCAGGAAATGCTTTAAAGCTAAAGGACCTTCCAGTGGGAACAGTTATACACAATGTAGAGCTACTACCTGGAAAGGGAGGACAATTGGCTAGATCAGCAGGTACATCTGCAAGATTGGTAGCCAAGGAAGGTACATATTGTCACGTTGAACTTCCTTCAGGGGAACTGAGGCTTATACATAAGGAATGTATGGCAACAGTAGGCTCCGTAGGAAATTCAGAACACTCACTAGTATCATTAGGAAAAGCAGGAAGAAATAGGCATTTAGGAAGAAAGCCTCACGTAAGAGGATCTGTTATGAACCCTGTAGACCACCCACACGGAGGAGGGGAAGGAAGATCTCCAATAGGAAGAAAATCACCTGTTACTCCTTGGGGTAAACCTACTCTTGGTAAAAAGACAAGAGGGAAGAAACTTAGTGATAAGTTCATTGTCAGAAAGAGAAAGAAATAGTTTAAGAATAAGAAGATACATAGAAGGGCTACTTGACACATCTTTAATATGTTTAGAGGTGTGTTAAGAGGGCTGCCCGATTAATATAATGCAAATAATTAAGGAGGAAAGAATGGCTCGTTCATTAAAAAAAGGACCTTTCGCTGATGCCCATCTATTAAAGAAGGTAGCGGCAATGGGTGAAAAAAAGCAAGTTATTAAAACTTGGTCTAGAAGATCTACTATATTCCCTGAATTTATCGGACATACATTTGCGGTGTATAACGGTAAAAAACATATACCTGTATATGTTACAGAGGAAATGGTAGGACACAAGTTGGGAGAATTTGCACCAACAAGAACTTTCTATGGACATGGAAAAGATGCTAAAAAAGATGCAAAAAGAAAATAAAAGATAATTAATTGATACAATATATGAAAATGAAATGAAAGGAAGGAGGCCTTTAAATGGCAGTTGTAGCTAAATTACGTTATCAAAGGTTAAGCCCTCAAAAAGCAAGGCTTGTAGCAGATATTGTAAGAGGAAAGGATGCTTCACAGGCATTAAACATATTAAGGTTTACAAATAAAAAAGCAGCTAAATTTATAGAAAAAACATTAAGATCAGCTATTGCAAATGCTGAGCATAACTTTAACATGGATCCTGATAAATTGTTTGTTTCTAAAATATTAATAGATAAAGGACCTGTATTGAAAAGAATAAACCCTAGAGCTATGGGGAGAGCGGATGTTATAAGAAAGCCGACGGCTCACATTACAGTTGAAGTTGATGAGAAAACTAATAATTAAAGTATAAGGAGGTAAGTCTGTGGGACAAAAAGTAGATCCTAGGGGAATGAGAATCGGAATTACAAGAACATGGAATTCCAGATGGTTCGCCGAAGGAAAAGAATACTTAAATAATTTTCATGAAGATATAAAAATAAAAGAATACATTAAGAAAAATTACTATCATGCAGGAGTTTCATCTGTTCAGATAGAAAGAACATCTCCTACTGATGTAACAATAATAATAGAAACTGGTAAAGCTGGTATACTTATAGGAAGAAAAGGTCAAGAAATAGAAGCTTTAAGAGCAAATTTAGAAAAATTGACTAATAAGAAAATACAAGTTAAGGTGCAGGAAATAAAAAATCCTAACAAAGATGCACAACTGGTTGCTGAAAGTATTGCAACTGCAATCGAAAAAAGGGTTGCTTATAAGAGGGCAGTACAACAGGCAATTCAAAGAGCTGAAAAATCCGGAGTAAAAGGTATAAAGGTAATGGTTTCGGGAAGATTGAACGGTGCAGAAATAGCAAGAAGTGAATGGACACTTTCAGGAAGGGTTCCATTACATACTTTAAGAGCGGATGTTGATTATGCAACAGCTACAGCTCATACTACATATGGAGCTTTAGGTCTAAAGGTATGGATTTTTAATGGAGAAGTTCTTTCGACTAAGAAGGAAGGAGGAAATGACTAATGTTAATACCTAAAAGAACGAAATATAGAAAACAATTCAGAGGAAAAATGGGCGGTATAGCAACTAAAGGGAACAAAGTTGACTTTGGTGAATTTGGGCTTGCAGCTAAGGAATTTGGATGGATTACATCTAGACAGATAGAGGCATGCAGGGTAACAATAAATAGAACGTTTAAGAGGGAAGGGAAAATTTGGATCAGAATATTCCCTGATAAACCTTATACAAAAAGACCTGAAGGAACAAGGATGGGTAAAGGTAAAGGTAATGCTGAAGGTTGGGTAGCAGTAGTTAAAAAAGGAAAAATAATGTTTGAAGTTGGTGGAGTATCTGAGGAGAAAGCTAAGGAAGCATTGAGAAAGGCAGGACATAAACTACCTATCAAAGTAAGATTTGTAAAAAAAGAAGAAGTGGGTGGTGATAAGTAATGACGGCAAATGAAATTAGAGAACTATCAATAGAGGAACTAAATGCAAAAGTAAAGGAACTGAAGGAAGAATTATTTAATTTAAAATTTCAGAAAACTCTAGCAGGATTACAGAACACTCCTATGAACACTGCCAAAATTAAAGAAGTGAAGAGAGATGTAGCTAGAATTAAAACTATTATAACTGAGAAAACAAAGACTGTGAAATAGGAGGATTCGTCAGTGGAAAATAAGAGAAACGAGAGAAAAGTGAGAGAAGGAATCGTTGTTTCTAATAAAATGGACAAGACTGTTGTTGTTGTGGAAGAAACGATGAAATTACATAAACTTTATAAAAAGAGAGTTAAGACTTCAAAGAGATATAAGGCACACGATGAAAACAACGAGTGCGGTATCGGAGATAAAGTTCAAATTATGGAAACAAGACCATTAAGCAAGGATAAAAGATGGAGAGTTGTAACTATTTTAGAAAAGGCTAAATAGTTAGCAAATTTGAGAGGAGGAAATTTTAAATGGTTCAACAGCAAAGTATGCTTAATGTTGCTGATAACACAGGAGCTAAAAAAATCATGGTTATCAGGGTATTAGGTGGATCAAGGAAAAGATTCGGAAGAATCGGAGATATAGTGGTAGCCTCTGTAAAAGAAGCTATACCAAATTCAAACGTTAAAAAAGGAGACGTTGTTAAAGCTGTAGTTGTAAGAACTAGAAAAGAGTTAAAAAGAGCAGACGGATCATATATAAAATTTGATGATAATGCAGCAGTTATCTTAAATTCAAACCTGGAAGTAAGAGGTACAAGGATCTTTGGACCTGTAGCAAGAGAGCTTAGGGCAAAGAACTTTATGAAGATAGTATCTCTCGCACCGGAAGTATTATAGGAAGGAGGGTTTGCAAGTGGCTAAACCAAGAGTAAAATCAGTACCTAATAAATTACATGTTAAAACTGGGGATACAGTTATTGTAATTAGTGGAAGATCAAAGGATTTGTCTAGAAACGATAAGGATGGTCAAGGACAGACTGGAGATAAAGGAAAAATAGGTAAAGTTTTAAAAGTATATCCTAAAGCAGGGAAAATAGTAGTAGAGGGTGTAAACGTCCAAAAAAGACATATTAAACCTAACAATATGAACCCACAAGGCGAAGTTGTAGAAAAAGAAATGCCGATCTTTTCTTCTAAAGTCATGCTTTGGGATGAACAGGCAAAAAAAGGAACAAGGGTTAGATACGAATTTAAAGATGGAAAGAAAGTAAGAATATCAGTAGCAACTGGTAACGAGATATAAGATTTAGAGAGGAGGAGAGCTTAAGTGTCTGAAAAATATATTCCAAGATTACAGAAATTATATAAAGAGGAGCTAACTGGAGCATTAATGAAGGAATTAAACATTTCAAATGTTATGGAAGTTCCAAAATTAAATAAAATAGTGGTAAATATGGGGATCGGAGAAGCAACATCAAATCCGAAACTGATAGAAACAGCTACAAAGGAACTAGCCCTTATAACAGGACAGCAACCTGTACCTAGAGCTGCAAGAAAATCCGAAGCAGGATTTAAGTTAAGGGAAGGGCAGAAGATAGGAGTTAAGGTTACTTTGAGAAAGGAAAAAATGTATGAATTCCTTGACAGGCTTATAAGCATTACACTACCAAGGGTAAGAGACTTTGAAGGAGTTTCAAACAAAGGGTTTGATGGTAGAGGAAATTATACATTAGGGATAAAGGAACAGATAGTTTTTCCTGAAATCGAGATAGACAAAGTGGATAAAATATTTGGATTAGGAATCACAATAGTGTCAACGGCTAAGAATGATGAAGAAGGAAAAGCATTATTGAAGGCATTTGGAATGCCGTTTGCAAAATAGGTTGTATTTTGAAGGAGGTGTAACTTAATAGATGGCTAAAAAAGCAATGGTTGAAAGAAACTTAAAAAGAGAAAAGATAGTCGATAAATATGCGGCAAAAAGGGCTGAACTGAAGGCAAGGGCAAAAAAGGGAGATAGAGATGCGATAGTGGAATTATCTAAATTACCAAGAAATGCATCCCCTACAAGAGTGAGAAACAGATGTCAATTAAACGGAAGACCTAGAGGATATATGAGGGAATTTGGAATCTCAAGGGTAATGTTCAGACAGTTGGCTGGAGAAGGTGTAATACCTGGAGTAAAAAAATCAAGTTGGTAATTTTGAGAGGAGGAGAAATAAATGCATTTAACAGATCCTATTGCTGATATGCTTACTAGAATAAGAAATGGTCATATGGCAAAACATAGTGAAGTTAAAATACCATTTTCTAAAATAAAGGAAAGCATGGCAAATATATTAAAAAATGAAGGATATATAAACGGTTACGAAATAAAAGAAGAAGGAAACATAAGAGATATAGTAGTAACTTTAAGATATATGGATGGAGATGCTGTAATTAAAGGTTTAAAAAGAATTTCAAAACCTGGAAGAAGAGTGTATTCATCTGTTGAAAATTTACCTAAAGTATTAGGTGGATTAGGTATTGCCATTGTCTCAACGCCTAAAGGTGTTATTACAGACAAGGAATGCAGAAAGCATAGCGTAGGAGGAGAAGTTCTCTGCTACGTGTGGTAATTTACGCATTTTATAAAATAGGAGGAGAATCATGTCAAGAATAGGTAAAAAACCTATAACTATACCGGCAGGTGTAGAAATAAAACAAGATGGTAACGTGTTCACTGTAAAAGGACCTAAGGGGGAATTGACTAGGGAACTGAGTAGTGAAATCAAAGTAAATATAGATGGTACGGAAATAACTTTTGAAAGACCTAATGATTTACCAAATACTAGAGCTCTACATGGAACTACTAGAGCAAATGTAAACAATATGGTGACTGGGGTAAGCGAAGGATTTTCAATCAAGCTTGAACTGATAGGGGTAGGATACAGAGTACAAGCCAATGGAAAGGGACTGACTTTATCTTTAGGGTATTCACATCCTGTTGAAATAGAATCAGTTGACGGAATAACTTTTAAGGTTGAAGGGAACAATAAGATAACTGTAGAGGGTATTGACAAGCAATTAGTTGGACAAGTTGCCTCAAATATAAGGGCTAAGAGACCACCTGAACCATATAAAGGAAAAGGTGTTAAGTATGCTCATGAAACTATAAGAAGAAAAGAAGGTAAGAAAGGATAGGAGGTAGATTTTTAGTGATTAAGAAACTTAATAGAAATGGACTGAGAGTCAAAAAACATAGAAGTATAAGAAAAAAAATCAACGGAACTGCTGAAAGACCTAGACTTTCTGTGTATAGAAGCCTAAAGAATATATTTGTTCAGATAATTGATGACACTACAGGAACAACATTAGTTTCAGCGTCAACAATAGACAAGGGTTCAAAAACTCAGAACGGTGGGAATATTGAAGCTGCCAAAAAAGTTGGAGAATCAATAGCTAAAAAGGCATTGGAAAAGGGTATAGATAAAGTAGTATTCGATAGAAGCGGATATATCTACACAGGAAGAGTAAAAGCGTTAGCAGATGCTGCAAGAGAAGCAGGATTAAAATTCTAGAGATAAGGAGGATTTATTTTGGCCAGAGATAGTAGAGAAAACAAAGAAGTAAAAGCAAATGAATATAAAGAAAGTCTTTTGAGAATAAGTAGAGTTTCCAAAACTGTTAAAGGGGGAAGAAGAATTTCCTTCTCGGTATTAGCAGCAGTTGGAGATGAAAAAGGAAAAGTAGGTATAGGGTTAGGAAAAGCTAACGGTGTACCTGATGCAATCAGAAAAGCGATTGCAAATGCTAAGAAGAATATGGTAACAGTAGCTTTAAAAGGCGGGACACTTCCCCATGAGCAAATTGGTAAATATAATGCTACAAGTGTTCTGTTAAAGCCTGCGTCTAAAGGTACGGGAGTTATTGCAGGTTCTGCTACAAGGGAATTATTAGAATTGGCAGGAGTTACAGACGTACTTACAAAAATAAGAGGTTCAAAAAACAAAGATAATGTTGCAAGAGCTACATTAGACGGATTAATGAAATTAAGATCGATTGAGGAAGTTGCAAGACTAAGAGGAAAATCGGTTGAAGAAATTTTAGGATAATAAGGTTAGGAGGTAAAATTAATGTCTAAAGTAAAAGTAACACTTATTAAAGGAATTAATGGAAGAAAGCCTAATCATATTGATACTGTTAAAACACTTGGATTAAGGAAAATAAACCAAAGTGTTATTCATAATAAAACAGCTGATATAGAAGGAAAAATAAAATTAGTTTCTTATTTACTTAAAGTAGAGGAGGTTTAGAATAGATGAATCTTAATGAATTAAGACCTGCTGAAGGCTCCAGGAAAAATAGAAAGAGAGTTGGAAGAGGTCACGGTACCGGTTGGGGAAAAACTGCCGGAAAAGGGCATAACGGACAGAAGCAAAGATCAGGAACCTATGTTTCACCTATATTTGAAGGTGGACAAATGCCTATAATAAGAAGGGTTCCAAAAAGGGGATTCTCAAACTCTCCATTCAAGAAGGATGTAATTGTTATTACACTTTCTGATATTGTTGGGAAATTCAATGATGGAGATGTTGTAAGTTTAGAGACACTTGTGGAAAATGGAATAGTGAAGAATCCTAAATTCAGAGTAAAATATTCCGATGAAACATTAAGAAAGCTAAAAGGGAAAAAGTTAGTAAAGGAATATTTAAATGAAAATATCGAATCATATGTTAAGGAAAAAGATTTTACAAGTTTACTAAAGGTGATAGGTACTGCTGAAGTTACTAAAAAATTAACTTTTAAAGTGCACGGAATTTCTGATACAGCTAAGGAATTAGTTGAAAAGGCAGGAGGAAGTGTTGAATTTCTAGAAACTAGATCATATTCGGCTAAAGCAGGAAACAATAAAAAAGTGAGCGAAGATAAGTAAGATTTACATCTTGCTTTTTCTTCATATATAAGGAGTGGTAAAATTGACTTTAACTGAAGCGATAGTTAGCAGGGTAAAGGCTATATTTAACATACGTGAACTGGAAAAAAAGGTTTCCTTCACATTAATGATGATAATAATAGCAAGAATAGGAATACATATACCTGTACCCGGAATTAATATGGATCTATTTAAGGAATTCCAAAATAATGCCATAGCGGGGTTCTTTAACCTCTTTTCAGGGGGAGCAGTAGAGAGGGCTTCCATCTTTTCCTTAGGGATAATTCCCTACATTAATGCTTCCATCGTATTTCAGCTGCTTGGGGTAATTTTTCCCAAGATAGATGAAATGCAGAAGGAAGGAGGAAAGGAAAGGGATAAGATAACCCAATGGACGAGATATGTAACAATAGTTATAGCAATGATACAGTCTATTGCCATATCAACAGGATTGATGCATAGTGGAATGGTCATAGAACCAGGAGCTAAGTTTATTATCAGTTCTGTAGCATTGATGACAGGGGGTACAGCCTTCCTGATGTGGATTTCAGAAAGAATATCCATAAGGGGAATAGGAAATGGTACTTCCATGCTGATATTCCTGAATATAGTGTCAGGATTGCCGGCTGTATTACATAATATGTTTACAAATCTGAATACAGGAACAGGAATAGTTCTTCTAATACTTTCATTACTACTGTTTGTAGTTATAATTGTACTGATGGTTATAATTCAGCTTGCAGAAAGAAGGGTACCTATCCAGTATGCAGGAAAAGGAAGCCTTGGTTTAGGTGGGGGACAGAGTTCAGTAGGAAGAAGGACTTATCTACCTCTAAAAATAAATATGTCAGGAGTAATGCCTATAATCTTTGCATCTGTTCTTATGGTGGCACCACCATTTCTGATTGGGTTAATGCCAGACAGCAGATTCAAGGAAAGGCTTACAGCCCTGTTTGGACCTACGGGGGCATTATATTTATTACTTTTTGCATTCTTAATAATAATATTTTCATTCTTCTACACATTGACGATAGCTTTTGATCCAGATAAGGTGGCAGAGGATTTGAAACAAAGCGGAGGAACAATACCTACAGTAAGGGCAGGAGCTGAAACAGCAGACTACCTTGAAGGAGTTGCGACTAGGATTACTTTTGGAAGTGCTATTTTCTTGGCTATATTGGGTATATTCCCTAATATATGGTTTGGATATGTATTAAAGCTTCCGGTACTTCTAGGGGGAACAAGTCTTTTAATCCTTGTGGGAACAGCAGTGGAACTTCTCCAGCAAATAGATTCCTATCTAGCAGTAAAAAAGATGAAAGGGTTTATAAGCAGGAAGAAATAGAGACTAATAAATATTATATAATAAAAAAGGTAGAGCCATATCGGGTATTCTACCTTTTTTGTTTACAAGGAAAAAATTATGTTTTTAGGCTGTATAATATGTATGAAAGAAAAAGGCTCTATATCAAGTGTGAGGGTGAAAAAAATTCGATAACCTTAAGATATTCTAAGCTGAATAAGCTTTTTCAGGCTGTCGAATTTTTTTTATCCTATAGCTTATCCTTTTTATAACTTTTATCTTGTTATTTTTACCCCCAACAAATCCATTATTTATATTATATTTCTGTATATTTCTTTTTTCACCCCCACACATATTATACAGACGATTTAAACAAAATACTTCTTTTAAGCTAAACTGGGCTCCCAAAAATTGAGTAGCCCAGTTTTTTACATTAGTCATTATAAATACAAAAATAATATTTTTTTATCATTTCAGCTGTAGGAGGATTAGATTCTATTCCTCCTTAGAATTATTTATAAACTTCTTCTGTTATATTATTTTGTCAAGTAATCCATATATCCCAAGTGTTACAATAGTTGCAGCAATTAAAACTCCTAAAAATATCGTTATAAAGGATTTCTTCCTATTCAACTGAAGAAGTGCCGCTATCAATGCCCCTGTCCATGCTCCCGTTCCTGGAAAGGGTACAGCAACAAAAAGCATAAGTCCTAAAAATTCACTTCTTGCAACTTTTTCACTCCTATTTAAAGCCCTTTTTTCCAATTTTTCCACCAAACCTGTCATTATATTGTGCTTTTTCATAAACTCAAATACCTTGACTATAAACAGCAGTATAAAAGGTACAGGAAGCATATTCCCTAATATTGATACTGCCATATTGGTATACCATGGAAGACCTAAAGAATATCCTATCGGTATACTTCCTCTAAGTTCGACTATAGGAAGCATAGAAACTATGAATGTTCCTATTACCCTTCCCATTCCTTCTCCAAAAATTCCAATTATGAAGGCTATGATTCCATCTGATATTGAATGTATTATTTTTCTCACTATTTTCCTCTCATATATTTTTTAATATTTATTGCAACTCATTATATCATTTTAGAAGTGTTTTTTCAATCATAAATTGCATATATATTGCAATAGTAAATTCCAATTTATGAATTAAAAAGGAATCCCAAACAAAGGGATTCCTGACTGTTTTCTCTTCAAATAACTTATCTATATATGTTTATGTGGAAGTAACAACTTTACTTATTGTATTTTTAACCTCTCTAACCTAGTTTCTTTCCATTTCCCATTTTATAACGTTTCCATTTACTGCATCTATTTCAAAGTCATATTCCCATCCATTATAATGAATTTCCCCTTCATATACAGACCTTCCATCTTCGTAGTCAAGCTTAATCTTGCTAATATGGGAATTATTCGCCCCCTTTACCCTGCTTAAAGCTATGGATCTTGCCCTGCTTTCTCCAATATTTTTTCTACTTGACACTGCTGATTTCGCTCTATTTTCTTTGGAATTAGATGTTTTTCTTATTGTATTTGCCAATGTGAGGCTGCTAACTGCCATAATTCCCAGTAATATTATTTTTAAAATTTTATTTTTCATTTTTCCTCCATTTTTTTATAGTTTTTTCTCTTAAGTTGATATAATTATATAACATAAAGATTAAAGAAAAATGAGAATATTGATTTATATTTTTATTATTCTATTATTTTACTTTTTATCCCCCGTTATGACAAGAAATATGGACTTTTCGGGGATAAATTCTGATTTGTCAAATCCTCCATACATACTTATATCCCTGTATCCCATTTCCTCCATGTATCCAGTTATCTCTCTATAATCTATATTAAGCAGGACTTCTGAGTTTTTTATCTCATCATCAAGTAAAGTTTTAAACAGAATATTTCTTTCATTATTAAGATAATAAGCTCTTTCAAACTTAACATTATGATTTTCAATAAGAGGCAGATTCCCAAGAAAAATTTCCTCCAAAACTTTTTTCTCCATTATAGGAGAAGTAAACTTAATAAAATTAACAATTTGAAGTATTAGTCTCCCCCCTTTGTTCAGCTGATTATATGCTTTTAAGAGAAAGCTACACACTTCTTTCTTATCCTTTAAATGGGGTAAGGTATTTCCTATATTTATAATTGTATCAAATTCCTCCATGCCGTCTATATCCAGCATATTTTTATTTATTACGGTAATTCCTTTTTTCTCAGCCTTTTTTATCAGATTTTCATTAATATCTATAGATACTACATCGAAACCTTTCTCCATCAAGTATTTCCCTATCTTTCCTGTCGCCGCACCTATATCTAAAATTTTCTTTCCTTTAATTTCTATATCCATAAAACTTTTCTGGATGTCAGTCAAGGGAAATATAAAGTCATATTTTTCAGCTATACTGTTATAAAACTTATTCATATTAAGGCTATTTTCATCTTTTTCTATAATTTTATCTCCTATATTCATAGAAATTCTCTCCTCTCATTTTTATATTTTCCAATGTTTTCCTCATTATATCATATCCCCAATAAAATAGATAAATATTTAATTTTATGATATAATTTTCATATAATAATGAAAGGAGTCTGTAACAATGGAAGATTATGAAATTACTTTCAGGCTGGCAAATGAAGAAGATGCCGGTGATATTTTAAAAATATATGAGCCATATGTAAAAAATACCACCATATCATTTGAATATGACGTCCCCTCCCTCGAGGAATTTAAGGAAAGAATATCTCATATAACAAGTTATTTTCCCTATATTGTATGTGAATATGGAAGAGAAATAATAGGTTATGCCTATGCCTCCAAATTTAACGAAAGGGCTGCTTATCAATGGAATGTGGAGCTTTCAATATATATAAAAGAAAACTTTACCGGATATGGCCTTGGAAAAAGGATGTACAAAATTATTATGGATATTTTAAAACTGCAAAATATCAAGAATGCTTATAGTCGAGTAGCAGCTTCAAATATTGAAAGCGAAAAGCTTCATGAAAATTTTGGTTTTAATAAAATCAGTGTTTTCAAGAATACAGGATATAAATTGGGAAAGTGGATTGACCTTATATGGTATGTAAAAGATATTTCAGAAGGAGAGACTGCCCCTAATCCCCCTATAATAATACATGAAATTTCTCAATCTAGACTTATGGAAATTTTAAATAATTCTGTTATAACTCGAGTTTCGGAATAAAAAAATTAGGGAAATATATGCCGCACTTGACGTATTAGATAATAAAGCCCCACAGATAATGAATATAATGAACAGGAACATAGAAAGGACAATAACAAGGGATAAGAGCCTGATATTCTACGATGTGACGAACTACTACTTTGAAACCGACAGGAATGACGAAGATGGAATAAGAAAGGCAGGAGTTTCAAAGGAGAACAGGAAGCAGCCGGTAGTCCAGATAGGACTGTTCCTTGACAGGAACTCCATACCGATAGCATATGACCTGGAGAATATCTTGATAGTGGCAGATAGGGGACTATGCTCAGGAGGGGATGAGATATACATAAAGGAGCAGGGCAATGACTACCTGTTTACAAGGAGTGTAAGGAAAGCAAGTAAGGAAATGAATGAGGATTTACAATTATTATTAAACAGACTGGAGATATCGTTTGATTTTAAGGTATGTAAGGTACATGAGATTAGCAGTAAGCTAAAATTCTCACTATAGAATTATATCACTAAAAAATAGCTAGAAGTGTTGATGCTATTATCTATTTTTATATTTTAAAGTCTGAAACTCGGATTATATCAGGAATCCTTTCTTTTTTTATTCTTTTTTGTTATATCTTAGTTACTGTCTGATAATTTTTGTTTTATGATATCACCTAATAATTTTTGACTTTTCATCTTATTCTAGTTCCGACAAATCCATTCTTGATCTATTACTGTACCAAGATATATACTTTACTAGAGCCTACATTTAATTTTCTATATTCAAATTACTTTGTATGATAATTTATATATTTTTTGTAAAAATGATTCTATACAAATGATAAAAAAAGAAGTTATTTTAATTTAAAATTAAAATAACTTCTCAAATTTAATTTTCGTAAATCAACATAATACTTTATGCATATATGTTTCAAGGGTTATGAATACTACCAGCTACCACCACCGCCTCTACCACTTATTATACGTCTTCTTTTGATTTTTTTTTGCAATAGCTTGTGCTGATTTTTTTATCACATAGACTTTAGCGAATATACCTAAATAGAAAAGAGATCCTCCATCTATTTTATTTTGTTCTTCAACAGTTAATTCTCTAATTTTCATAATTTTACCTCCATAATAATTTTTTCTTTGTTACATTAACTTATTTTCTGCTTTTAATTAGCAGTCTTTGTTATCATTTAAACTATAAAATTACCAGCTACGAATAATAGTACCACCTAGACCCTTATTGTATCTACTTCTTCTTTTTTTGATTTTTTTTGCAATAGCTTCTGCTGATTTTTTTATCACATAGGCTCTAGCAAATATACCTAAATAGAAAAGACCTCCACCATCGATTTGATTTTGTTCTTCAACAGTTAATTCTCTAATTTTCATAAAATTACCTCCATAATAATTTTTTCTTTGTTACATTAACTTATTTTCTGCTTTTAATTAGCAGTCTTTGTTATCATTTAAACTATAAAATATTGTAATTTGCGTTAAATCCTGTAAATTAATATTTAATTTTTAAAATTTATAGTCAAAAAGTATCTCAACGATTTTTCTAAGATATTTATTATTTCTTTTTCGAAGTTTTGCCGATCCTCTTTTTAACATATCAATATAGTTTGCTCTTCCTCCATCAAATTCCATCATTTCATTTTGATTTAATTCAACAAGTTTCACTATGGGACCTCCTATTTTTTTATTAATCTTAGATTGATTATAATATATAGTAAACTTAGTTTTTTCTAA
>JBGXYD010000027.1:0-4663 GCA_041815005.1 Leptotrichia sp.
AAACATCAAAAACAGATAAAACAAATGCTTTAATTATTATTATCAAATGAAAATATAATTTTTAGTAAAATTAAATTTTCATTTTTTGTTCTTAAATTTTTTTGTAAAGTGTATATTTTTTACTTCAATGTACAATCTTCCAGTTTCCTCCTTTGAATAAAATTGTTGTGAAATGATACACAAAAAAAGAAAAGGCCTTTTGATGATTCGTTTATCATCCAAAGCCTTTTCTATTCTTTATAATTAGAAATTTATCCTAATCCCTGTTGTAAATATATTGTTATTTCCCTTTTGTGAGAACTTTCCATCATAATTTACATACCAACCAAAGTTTGGTGTAACCTCTGTCAATACTCCTAATCCTACCCATGTCTGGTGTCTTGACAATCCTATCCCTTTTACCCTGAAACTCGCTCCAGGCAAGCCTGTATATGTCGCCTCAAATCCCAAGTCTTCCTTATTGAAAGATACTTGATGGGATACATACCCTTGAAAAGTGCTTCTGCTTCCACCACTCCATTCAACACTCTTACCTAATCTTATTCCAACATGTCCACTTGTCTGATTAAATGTAGCTTTTGGTGCCGTCAATCCAAACTGGCTATTTTCTTCACTGAAGTTACCCCTTCTAACTGTGTCATGGCTTATTCCAACATACGGTGTCAATACTACACCTCCTACATTGGAATCATATCCTGTTTCCAGGTAACCTGAAAATACCTTGTCATCATGGTTTATATTAGCCCTCTGACTTCCTCCTGTTTCCAAAAGTATGTCCCGTTCAACCTTACTGGATATAAAGCCCATTCCTAATCTTCCCTGTATATACACTGGCACAACATCATTGTCATATCTTCCATATAATGATATTCCAAATCCATCTCCTTTTGATTCTCCTCCATATCTATCAAATGTAGCCTTTGATGTGGAATAGGATAGTGCCGTACCAACTATAAAGTCCCCTATCTTTTTATCTATTCCGACCTGTCCTCCAAATACATCTGTTTTTCCACTTCCAAAACCATCCTGTTTTAGCTTACCTTTTGCTCCTATACCTGTTATCCACAGTCCTCCGTTATCTCCTACATTCTCTAAAGTTCCCAGCATTACAAGCCTGTTTGAAAGATCCTTATTTACCGTCTGAGAATGCTGGAACGTTAAAGCCTGTGCAGAACCGTATATATGACCTGATAGGCTATCCAATACTGCTTTGCTGTTTGAATGTCTTAAAGACATCATCTGGAGCTGTGCTGCCTTAAGCGAAAACTTTTCTACGTCCGCCAGTTCCCCTTTTTCTATCTTCTCATCAAGTGTCCTAAAAGCTGTCTCCACATTTTCTGCAACATCTATTCGGGTATCATCCGCCAATGACAGGCTCGATACATATTCCTTTACATCCTTTCTGCTTAATGTAGCTGAAACTGTATCTCCTTCCTTTCCAAAGCTTCCTTCCAGAAGTTCTGCCGTTTCTACTTCAGAGAAACTTCCTTTTATCCCTTTATCTGCTGTAAGGACCTCTGACTTGACTCCTTTTGTTGTTATATATTCTGGATTTTCTCCCCTCAATGATGTTAGTTCAAGTGTAGAACCATTCAAATCAGCTTCTCCTTTTACCTCTAGAAAAGCCCCTAAGTCTGAAACATATCTTGATAATGAAGATGCATTATAATTTCCCTTCACTACTGTCTCACTACTGTTTATATATGTCCCATCATTACTTATATCACTTTCAAGAACTGCATTTCCTAAAGTTCCCAAAGTTCCTTCACTTTCAATTTTTACAGGTGAAGCGTAATCAGAATAGACATTTAAATATCCAGAACCTATTACAGTACCCCCTGTAAAGGTATTTTTTCCTGTCAGATTCAATGTTCCGGAACCGGTTTTTCTAATTCCTGCATCACCTGATATATTATTGGAAAATGTATAAGTCCCTGATGGTACATCCGCTACCACATAATCATCAAGTGCTAAAACCTTTAGGAACTGTGAAGGCCCATTTATTGCTTTTCCTACATTTAAAAGTCCCCATCCAAAATTATCATCTACTCCTGCAGCACCTATATCATCAGCTGTTGAAAGTATCGTCTGTCTTATGAGGCTTCCATCCATCCACGGATATTTTTGTTTTATTAGGACGGCAGCTCCTGTTACCACTGGTGTCGCAAAGGATGAACCTGACATATTCCATGTATTTTTCTTGGTATTGTCATCATCATCCGTCATTGTAAATTTATAATCAGCTATTGCAGAAACAGTCCAGTTTTTAGCCCATCCTGCAGGACTCAACCGATCCAGGTTATTCCATGAAATATCTCCTAGATTTTCTTCCTTTTTAGTGGAAAGACCCACTACATTTATCCACCCTTTTTGAAGGCTAGGTTCAAAGTAAGGAAGTCCCGCTTCAATAGAAGGCTGTATATCTGATGTCTCATTTCCAGCTGCCCATATAAATAATTTCCCATTATTCACTTCAGATTTGTAAAAATCCAAAATGTCTGATCCTATTGCACGTACATAATAATTACTTAAAGATGAAATCGAACTATAATCTGTCAGCGAATCTCCTCCAAAGGACTGATTATATATGGTAACTCCATTATTTCTAAGGTGATAGTACATTTCCTTTGTCACATCCAGTTGAAAATCATCTGTTCCTTGTACTGTAGCATCCCTTACATAAATCTGCACATTTTTAGCTAATCCATTTGAAGTGCTGCCCCCTATCATTTCTGCCACTGCTATTCCATGCATATCTCCACTTGGATTGTTTGGGGTAGGGCTGCCATTTATAAATCTTGTTCCAAACTTTTCATCTATATCTTTTTTTCTTGCATTTACAGCACTTGCTGTTACTCCTGAATAAGGAGTTCCTATCACATTAAATCCTACATCTATAACGCCTACCTTTACTCCACTTCCTGTAAGAGCAGCAGAAGCACTGGTTGTATTATGAGGATTGCTTAAATTATAGCTTCTATCTGTACTACGCCACATTATGTTCCCATTCGAATCATAATTATTATTAGTGGAAGGTGTAGTAACCGTCGGTACCGTTGGAGTAGCAGTCGAAGTTGAACCTCCACCTCCACCGCCTCCGCCGCCACAGCTTACAAGAGCAAGTAATAAACCAAGTAATGCATATTTTTTCTTCTTCATAGTTTCCATTTACATCATACCTTTCATTCTTAGTGGTTTTTATTTATAATTTTTCTTTTGGAGTATTTGAAATTCTTCTAAAAATATTTTACTATATTTTTATTATACTATAATTTTTATTATTTCTCCAGTAATAATTTCATTTGTTCAGTTATTTTTTATCTTATCATTTTCTGCTTCTACATTTCTTGACTTTTAAAGTTTTATTGGTTATACTTTAATTGTAAAGTTACATACAATATATCTAGGAGGTTTAATATGAATCAAAATTTACTTATCAACAATTTTATTAAAGTTGAAAATAAAAATCAGGAATTGCTGAAAAATATTTTTCTTATTTTAACTGGAACTGTATTTTTAGCACTTATATCCCAAGTAAATATTCCACTAAAATATGTTCCTATTACAGGACAGACATTTGCTGTTATGCTTATAGGACTTGTTTATGGTAAAAAATTGGGGGCTTATACTTTACTTTCATATATAGCGGCAGGTTCAATAGGAATTCCGGTATTTGCCAATTTTAAATCAGGATTTCCTCTTTTCTTGCATACAGGTGGATTTATTATTGGATTTTTCTTTGCTGCACTTATTTGTGGTTATTTTGCAGACAAGGGATGGACAAAGTCTCCATTTAAACTTGCTTTAGTATTGTTTATAGCACACATTGTCATGTATTTCTTTGGACTTCTACAGCTATGGGCATTCTTTCCTCAAATGGACATCTTAAAAATAGGTCTTATGCCTTTTATTCCAGGTGATGTGGTTAAAATGGCACTGCTTTCAGGACTACTGCCTACAATATGGAAATTTACGGAAGATAGGCTGTAATGAGAAAACTGAAGAAAACAGATATGGATTTATCAATTAATCCCGCCATTAAAGATAATGAATTAAATCTTACAGAAAAAGAGTCAAAGGAAATAAAGTTTATTTTACTGATAAGCTGGATTTTTCCTTTTTTCGGAACTTTTTTCCTATACCTTGTGAGAAAAAAACTACTTGAAAAACCTAAATCTATTTTGTGCAAGATTAACAATATGAATTTTACAGTTATTCTTGTCAATTTTATACTCGTTTCCATAATGCAGACATTGGCATTTGCCAAAGTTCCCGCCTACATCATCTTCACTATGATGGCGGTCATAACAGGGATTTTTCTTTTAGGATTTATTTCCCACATAATAGCCACTTTCAAATGGCTTAGAGGGGAAGAATTTTCTTACAGGTTTATAGGAGAATTTTTTAAGCCTTATGAAAATATATAAAATATTGTCAGATGTGATATATAAATTATTCTGACTGAAGTATAAGCATACTGCAATATATATTGAAAAATTAAACAATGAAGGAGGAAGAAAGCAGATGAATAATAACTTTAAGATAGTTAATATTAATAGTATTACAGATGTTTTTATTAAAAACAGTAATATTCAGTATACTTGAGTTCAGTACTCTCTAAAAGAGCAGGCTGTTCTTTATGCTGAAATTGATATCGATAAGA
>JBGXYD010000028.1:0-2524 GCA_041815005.1 Leptotrichia sp.
AGTTGAAAATGTATCAACTAGTTCCTTTAATTCAAATTTTGCCTGTAATTCTTTTAAATCCATAACTATCATCTCCTAAATTCTTTTATTATATTCTATTATATTCTAATTTTTTTTCGGTATATTTTTTATTAGTTTTAACCATTAGTTGTATTATTATATTATCTTCACTATCATTTTAACTTTACTTTATTTCAGGTCTATTTACCCCAAGGCTTTCTCTTACTCCTAATTCTTCATCTTCAATCAGCCTTAAAACTAGATTTGCTATTGCCTGCCTTGATACATCATGTCCTCCAAATTTTTCTCCTTTTTTAGTAATTTCATATTCATTACTTCCTTCATCAAACCAACCAGGTCGGATTACAGTATAATTCAAATCTGAGCTTTCTATAATATCTGCTGCCTCTCTATATGGTTTTAAAATAGGATTTTCTGAAAGATTTCCTCCTATGGAAACTGGGATTTCATTATATATTCCCATAGAACTTATAAATATTAATCTTTTATTTCCTAATTTTTTCATAGTTTCCACTATATTTTTAGCCATTTCTCTTAGATTACCGCTTAATGCTGCAAATACCACATCCTGATCCTTTATTACTTTTTCTAGTTCAGCTTTGTTATTTACATTTCCTGATATTGCTTTTTCCCTTGTCGTATCTATCTTTATCTTACCTACATTTCTTGAAAATAATGTTAATTCGTAGTCTGTTTTTTCAAGAAGTGTCTTTCTCAATTTATTTCCTATTGAGCCTGTCGCCCCTATTATTAATATTTTTTTTGACATATAGTTCCTCTCCTTTTCCTTGTTTTATATTCACTTTATTATTAATAACTACTTGCTACTGCTTCTGTTATTATCCATTTCCCATTAATTTTTTTCATTGGCATGACAAGTTCAAGATTCCACTTATTTCTTGATCCATAAATTCTTGCATCAGTTTTACTTCTTCCTGTCAATACAGCTTCATCTCCATTAATTTCTATTTTTATGCTGTCAACAGTATATCCATAATATTTCATCTGTTCATCTTCTATCTGTGAAAACCATTCATCTTTACTTTGCCTGTATCCTGTCATATGAGTTAATATAAATTCTTCATCTAAGATTTTATCAAGTTCCTTTATATTTTTACTTATCTTATACTCATAAAACTTTCTGTATACTGTTTCCACTTCCTTTTTTTCATTTTCTTCCGTAGATGCATTTACCATATAAATGTCTGTACTGCTTTTCTGTTTCACATCTTTACCTCCTTTACCTTTAGATTCTCCACACATCAATGTTCCAACAAACAATGTTAATATTAATAACTTTCTTACCATTTAAACCACTTCCTTATAGATTTATGAATTTATTATACCCTAAAATTTAGTATCACGGAAGTTCAAAAAAGTACTCCAGTTTATACCTTTTGGTTATACCTATAATATATTAAAAAATAGCCTTGTAATTTTTAAGGCTATTCTGAATATTTACTTAAACTGTCCATTCCATCTTTTATTTTTTTTATAAATTCTTTTACTATTTCAGTTGGATTGGTTGAATGGATTATTCCAAAAGGAGTACTAAATTCCCATTTTACTGGAATTATTTTCAATAATGGATGAACTCCTTCAAAATTATCTGCTATTATAAGTACATCATTACCATTTTCGCATTTATTAAATATTCCAAGGTCAAAAAAATCAAAATCTTCAATAGAAATTTCAGGATGATTACGGGTAATTTCTGACCTCAATTCATCCATCGCCTTATTCCAACCCCTGTGAATCAGCATTATATTTTCTCCGTACAAATCTTCATATGTAAGTATTTCCTTAGCAGCCAGTTTATGATTTATAGAAACGGCACATCTAAGAGGCTCATTAAATAAGTTTGTTGCTGTACAGTTCCTGCTTCCAAGGAGTATTTCATCATAAATTCCTACAACAATATCTATATCTTTTCCCATATTATTAAGTATTTCCCTTGCATTTTCAGGTGTGTTTTCAAAAGGAATAATCTGTATTTTTATATTTTCTTTTTCATCTCTCACTTTATTCCATATCTCTATCAATTTCTTTTCAGAAGTCATAGGAGAAGTCCCAATCCTTACTGTATTTCTATTTTTTAAATTAATTTTCCTTGCTCTTTCAACAGACTGTCTGGAATATTTTATTATATATTTTGCATCCTTATACAATGACTTTCCAGCTTCAGTCAATGTCAACCCACGGTTTGTCCGTATAAAAAGCTGTAATCCTAATCTGTTTTCCAATGTATTTATCTGCTTTATAACAGCTGTAGGAGTAATATATAGCTCTTCCCCTGCCTTTGAGAAACTCCCTGCATCAGCTACTTTTATAAATGTTTCAAGTTGAGTATTATACATATTTTCACCTCTAAAAATGATTTTATACTCATATTTTAATACAAAATAGACATAAATACAATGTAAAAAATATATCTGGATAGGATAAAATATTTAAAGGAAAAAACTTCCAAAAAATATCATATAACAAAATTCCTATAATGAAT
>JBGXYD010000029.1:0-8994 GCA_041815005.1 Leptotrichia sp.
CCTCTAAGTAACTATTGTCCTAAAAAGTGCCTACTTTACAAAAGAATGTATAAATCATATAATTATGTATATACAAAAGAGGAGGAATAGGGTGTGGAATATAACTCAAAAATAAGAATGGGAACTGTCCTATTGAATGTAAAGAATTTGAAAAAAGTAACAGAATATTATATGGAATCCATAGGGCTGTCAGTACTGGATAAAGGAGAAGGTTTTACAGAACTTGGGGTAGAAGGGAAAAATGAACCCATTATAAGGCTTGAAAAAACCGAGGTAGAAGAAGATGAAAGCTACGGACTTTATCATTTGGCATTGCTTCTACCGAAAAGATCGGACTTAGGAAATATATTTAAACATTTTTTATTGAATAAAGTCCCATTAATAGGAGCTTCTAATCATGGATATAGTGAAGCCATATATTTGGAAGACCCTGAAGGAAACGGAATTGAGATATATAGGGATTTACCACAGGAATACTGGGATATCCGTGAAAATGGGAATATAATAGGAATTACCGAAGCTATGGATGCCCAAGGTGTGCTTGACAGTGGGAATCTAGCCACTTCTCATTATAGGCTTCCCAAAGGAACAATAGTGGGACATGTACATCTTACAGTAAGGGATGCACACGCTTCTTCACAGTTTTACAGGGAAATATTTAATCTAAATGACAAAATGACGATTTCATCGGGGAGCTGGATAGCCTCTGGCAGCTATCACCATCATCTAGCAGTCAATAACTGGAAGGGAGCATATTTATCTAGAAGAACTGAGAAGGCATTGGGGATAGGTTATTTTACCATTGGAGTGAAGGATAGGGCTGAATACGACAGAATATTGAAAAATCTGAATAATAGGAATATAGAAATAGAAAATGTGTCAGAGACTGAATTTTTCATCGAAGATCCGGATGGAATAAGAATAAAAGTTATGGTAGATTCTAAAGGATAGAATTTTCTAAAAATAACAAATGATGTAAGAAGAAATACATAAGAAAGATAAAAAGGAAAAAGATAATAAAAAACGAGGGCATAGGTTAGATGCCTCCGTTTTTTAATATACTTCTAAAATAAAGAAATCTGTATGTTCTATAAATTATAGAAAAACCTATTTAAAATAAAACTATAAATTTATTTTATAATTAAAAATATAAACTTTTGATCTAAGTTTTTCATAAAAAATATTATATTTTTGGGTTCTATTTATATAGGTTCCACTATATATATTCCATTTAGCTATATTACAGAAAATAAATAAACTGAACACTCAAAAAGTCTTATAAAACGTATGGTTTGTACTACATTATATTTTTATATCTTTAATTTTTATGCACTCATATTACTATTTTAAGGCATTTTCAAGATCCTTTAGCAAATCTGCAATATCTTCTATTCCACAGGAAAGTCTCACCAGCTCATTAATGACCCCTTGCTTTATTCTTTCCTTTTCACACATACAGGCATGGGACATTGTAGCGGGATGGGACAGAATGGACTCAACTCCCCCAAGACTTACTGCAAAGATAGGTATTTCTATCCTTTTTATAAAGTTATCCATTTCTTTTTTCGTGTAAAATTCAAAGGAAAGAACAGCTCCTCCGCTGACAGATTGTCCTCTGTTTACTTCGTATCCCTTATGTTCCCTTAGTCCAGGATAGTGTACCTTTTTAATTCTAGGATGCTTTGACAGGTATTCGGCTATGATAAGGGCATTTCTTGCCGACTGTTCCACCCTTACCCCCATAGTTTTCATTCCACGTAGTGTGAGCCATGCATCATCAACTCCGATAATACTTCCAAAGTTTTTCTGATAAAGGGCTATTTTTTCTGCTATTTTTTCAGAATTTGTAGCGACAAGTCCTGCAACCACATCACTATGTCCATTTATAAATTTGGTTACACTTTCAATTACAATATCGCATCCTAATTCTATGGGTCTTTGAAATAATGGAGTCATAAATGTATTGTCTATGACAGTTAAAAGATTATACTTTTTTGCCAGTTCTACATATGCCCTTATGTCAGTTATTTTCATAAGGGGATTTGATGGAGTTTCTATATATATAATTTTTGTTTCAGGTTTTATAGCATTTTCCACAGCTAATATGTCATCATAGTCTAAAAATGAGACTTCTATATTATAGTTTACAAGAATTTCTGTTGCCAGCTGAAAAGTTCCTCCATAAACTTCTATAGGGAAAATAATATGATCCCCTGTCTTTAACATCATAAGTGTCGATGTAATTGCAGCCATTCCGGATGAAAAGGCAAATCCATATTCTGCATTTTCCAGATTTGCAAAAGCCTGCTGTAACACATCCACAGTAGGATTTGCAAATCTTGTATAGCAATATTTTTTGCTATCCAGATAAAGTTCCTTCTGATCAAAGGTGGATGTCTGATATTTAGGAATCGAAGCGGCTCCTGTATAGGGGTCTATGACAGGATATCCATGTAGCATATTTGTATTGATTCCCTTATCCATCTTGATTTTCTTTTTATCCATCATTCTTCACTCCTGTTATTTTTAGTTTAGTCGCCATATACCCTATAAATAAAGGCGAATCTCATATAGGATAAAGGCATGAAAATCTATTAAAAGATATAATTAGCAGTAGGCAAGTTTTTTAATTAATTCACCCATTAAAGGGTATATAAGGTATAAAAATTTATTATGAAAGATGTATTTAATTAAAAATTTTACTCGAAAATTAATATTTAGAGCCTTGTACTCTTTTCCCTATCTTCCCTTGTCCATCCGTATAGACCGCCAGTATGTATGAATAATATGTTATGGCAGTTCTTCAGTTCCTTATCAAGCTCCTGTATCATTCCGTAAAATGCTTTTCCTGTGTAGCATGGGTCCAGTATGACACCTTCTGATCTAGCTATTTCCTTGTAAAAAATAAGCTCCTTATCCTGACTCAAGGCATATCCGATACCCTTATAGGTATCGTTAATATGAATATTCTTTATTTCTCCTACTTCCATTTCAGATAATATTTTTTCCACATCCTTTGTGAAGACCTCAGTGCTACTATCGACAGCATATCCCTGTATTCTTATATTCTTTCCAGTTTTTAGGGCACCGGCTAGAAGTCCCGCATATGTTCCACCTGAACCTACCGATACTACAATTACATCAAAATTTATCCCAAGTTCTTTTTCCTGTTGACAGATTTCATAAAAGGCATTTTCATACCCGGCAGATCCTATTGAATTAGAGGCACCTACAGGTATAATGAGGGGTCTTCTGCCTTCAGAAATAAGTTTTTCTGCCAGCTCTTTCATATGGTTTTCACGGGAAGATCCAGGTTTTAAAAGATGTATGTTAGCCCCCAGCATATGATCCATCCAAAAGTTTCCTTCTGTTTCCTGTGGTCTATTACCGCTAAGGACAAGTTCACATTTAAGTCCATACATTGCACAGACAGTGGCTGTAGCCCTTGCATGGTTTGATTGGACTCCTCCAGCAGTTATAAGAGTGTCTACTTCATCTTTTATAGCCTTTGCAAGGATATATTCGAGTTTTCTTATTTTGTTTCCTGAAATTTCTATTCCTGTTGTGTCGTCCCTTTTTATATATATGTTTTTCCCATATTTTTCACTAAGAGTATTTAGCTTTTTTATCTGTGTAGGTAAATTAGCAATCTTAATACGTTCCATATTTCCTCCTTTCACTTATAAAATCTTCCTTGTAGATATTGTTTTAAATATCCGTTTGCAAAATCAAATTTCTATTAAATTATACCACGATTTTATCATATAGAAAATAACTTGAAAAATAATAATTTTACTCTGTCTCTCTATTAAAAAAAATTCAAATTTTCAGTTATTTAAGGTATAATAGAGAAGTAAAATAAAAGACGAACAATGAATTAGTCAGGAGGAGAGAATGACATATATTAAATCACCTATGGACATAGAAAAAAGAAGCTTTGAAATAATTACTGAAGAAATGGGGGAGAAGGCAGAAAAATTTACAGAGGAAGAAAAGCCCGTTATAAAAAGGGTAGTTCACACGACAGCAGACTTTGAATATGTCGACCTTATAGAATTTAAGAATGACCCAATAAAATCAGCGATGGATGCACTTAAATCGAGATGTAGGATATACTGTGATACGAATATGATAGTAAATGGGTTAAGTAAGCAGGTGCTTTCAAAGTTTGGAGTGACTGCATATTCCCTCGTAGGAGATCCAGAAGTGGCAAAAGAGGCAAAAAAAAGGGGAGTTACAAGGTCTATTGTAGGTATGGAAAAGGCAATGGAAGATGAAGATACTAAGATATTTCTTATCGGAAATGCTCCGACGGCATTGTATACATTACTTGAAAAGGTAGATAGTGTAAAATATGACAAACCTAAGCTAGTAGTAGGAGCTCCTGTAGGATTTGTAGGAGCTGCCGAATCGAAGGAAGAACTTTCAAAGTATGATATCCCCTATATAAGAATCAGGGGAAGAAAAGGTGGAAGTACAGTATCAGTAGCCATATTGCATGGAATACTATATCAAATGTACGAAAGGGAAAGTTATTAAAATAAGATTGGAAGACAGGAAGAGAGATGAAACTGGATAGAGAGTATGTATATTTCAAAGGGAAAAAGCTAAGATACGGGTATACAACAGGGAGTACTGCCGCTGCTGCTACAAAGGCGGCATTGACGGTACTTTTGAATAATGGGGGAGATTTGAGAGAGGTAAGGCTTAAAGTCCCGGCAGGACAGATATTGACTATATCGGTAAAGTCAGTGGTAATGGATGGAGGCTATGTAACTGCCACTGTAATAAAGGATGGAGGGGATGATCCTGATGTGACACATGGATTGGAGATACAGTCTAAGGTAAACTTAAGGAGAGATGGAAGCATAAATATCTTCGGGGGTAAGGGGGTAGGAAAAGTTACAAAGCCCGGACTTCCTGTGGAAATAGGGGAAGCTGCCATAAATCCCGTACCAATGGAGATGATAAGAGGGGTGGCACAGGAGATGCTTCCTGAAGGATGGGGGGCTGATATAGAAATAATAGTCCCATTGGGGGAGGAGACAGCAAAAAAGACGTTGAATGCTAAACTTGGAATAATAGGAGGAATATCTATTTTAGGGACGACAGGGATGGTAAAGCCCATGTCTGAAGAATCATGGAAAAGTTCCCTTGCAATAGAGCTGAAACAGGCATTATCTGAATATAATACAGATGAAGCTATATTTCTATTCGGAAACAGGGGGAAAAGCTATCTGGAGGATAATTTTCCCCACAGGGTTGCTCAGGGAGTGGTGATAAGTAACTTTGTAGGATATATGTTTGACAGGGCATGTGAATATGAAGTAAGAAAAGTCTACTTTATAGGTGAGCTTGGAAAATTTGTCAAGGTTGCAGGAGGGATATTTCATACGCATAGCAGAGTTTCTGATGCCAAAATGGAAATAATGGCTGCAAATGCTCTTCTGGTGGGAGAAGAAATAGAAAATGTAATGAAGATACTTAATTCAAATACTACTGAAGAAGCGACACAATATGTAAGGAAAAAGGAAGTGTATAACCTCATGGCAGAAAAATCAAAGGAAAAGTGTGAGGAATATTGCCGTAGCAATGGATGGAACCTGGAAGTGGAAACTCTCATAATTTCAGCAGAAAAGCAGATTCTGGGAGTAAGCGGAGGCTTTTTTGAAAAATTTTAATATTTTATAAAAACTGAAAATAATAAGATAACAGAAATAGATGAATACTGGGGAGATGATGGAGAAATTCCTGAATGGAGAAAGAAGAAAAAAATTGGGACTAGAATCAAGTGAAACTAAAAATTAAAAAAAGTGAGAAAAATATGAATAAGATAAATGTATTGGGACTGGGACCGGGCAGCATGGACTACATTCTGCCGGCAGTAATAAAGAAAATAGAGGAATCTGATATTATTATCGGGGGAAAAAGGCACATCGAAAGCCTTGGGAAATATGTAGAGGATAAGGAGTATTTCTATATAACAGCTGATCTGACAGCGGCAGTTGACTTTATAAACCATAACAGAAACAGGAAGATTTCCTTAATAGTGTCAGGAGATACAGGATTTTACAGCATGCTTACATTTATGAGAAAGCATTTCAGGGGAGAGGAGCTGACTGTAATTCCTGGCATATCTTCCATACAGTATATGTTTGCAAAAATATCTGATTACTGGTATGATGCCTGTATTTCAAGTGTCCACGGGAAAGAATATGACTATGTAGGAAAACTGAAGAAGCATGGGAAAGTAGGACTTTTAACGGACTTTAAGGAAAACACACCTCAGAAGATTGCAGAAAGGCTGACAGAAAATGGGATAGGAGAGGCAGTCGTCTATATAGGGGAAAACCTTTCCTATGAAGATGAGAAAATATATGAATACAGGGCAGAGGAACTGAAAGATGTAGGGTATAAGTTTAAAATGAATGTTGTAATACTGAAACTGTAAATAGGGGTAACTTTTTTATCTCCACTTTTGTTGACATAGAGTCTTTTTTGTATTATAATATTGATATAAAAATAAATTAATAAGGAGAGTATTTTGTTATGAAAAAATTTTTATTATTATTAGCAATAAGTGGATTATCTTTTGCTGAGGGGAATACAGTTGAGTTAAGAATAGGGGCAGATTTATCAACAAATTCAAAATTAAAATTTGTAGATATTTATGACGAAAATTTTTCTGTTAAGGGGCTTAAAAATGGTTTTGAAATAGGTGCAGAATATAGAAGAGATTTGGGAACAGGATTTGAATTGGGAGCAGGTTTTTTTTATAAAAAAAATAACTATCATAATGAACTCAAAGAATATTCTGTTGAAGGAACTATTATTGATTCTAAAGGAATGACTGCTAGTTCTAAAGGATTTCATTCTTTTCCAATATACGCTACTGCAAGATATAATTTTATGACACCTTCAGATTCAATTAAACCTTATATTAAAGCTAATTTGGGTTATTCGATTAATTCTGGAAAATTGACTTCACACTATGCTGAAAATTTTAGTTATTTTAATGATATAGCAGGACGTTTAAATTTGGATATAAAATTTAAAAATGGACTTTATTATGGTATAGGTACAGGAATAAAATATAATAATTTTTCAGTAGATTTATCATACAATGAAATTCATTCTAAATTTAGTGAGACTTTTATGGACTCGGCAAGCTCAAATTCTAGTTCTACAACAGGAGTGTATGAATATGCAACTTACAATAAAAAATTAAAAAATCGTTTTGTAACATTAAGTTTTGGATATAACTTTGAATTCTAATATTTATAATAAAATTCTAATTAAATGTTAGACAAAAGTAATTGAAAATACTAAGCAAGTATTTTATACGAATATAATTTTGAAATAGAAAAAGTAGTATTTACAAATAGTATAAAGAAATAAAAATTGCTATTAAAACAATATAATAGTCTCAAGATATATCATAAACATGGCTTCTTTTGAACGGTTTATTGCATATAAATAAGAAATTGTTACGTGCACAAAAGAAATAAAAAAATTTCTATTATAAAATAGATTGAACTTAATTAAATAAAATTAAAATTTATTTTTCTTACAAATAATAATTTTAAATATGACACGCTGTTGTCATATTTTTTATATTATAATACTGATATAAAAATAAAGGAGGAATCCCTATGTCAAGAGCTACAACAAAAAAGGAGTTAATAAATACTGCAATGGATAACTATGCAAAGCTGAATAAGATAATTTCAGAATTAACAGATAAGGAACTTTCTGTACCTTTTGATTTTTCAGGAGATGAGAAAAAGAAAGAAGCCCATTGGAAAAGGGATAAAAATCTCAGGGATATTTTAGTCCATCTTTATGAGTGGCATCAGCTTATTCTAAATTGGGTATATTCTAATCAAAAAGGCATAACAGTATCATTTTTACCAGAACCATATAACTGGAAAACTTATGGAGATATGAATGTAGAATTCTGGAAGAAACATCAGGATACCTTATTGGAAAATGCTTTTATAATGCTGAATAAATCCCATAATGAAGTAGTATCCTTAGCAGAAACCTTTACTGACAGGGAACTGTTTTCTAAAGGAGTGTATAAATGGACAGGAGGCACTACACTTGGGTCGTATTTTGTAAGTTCACTGTCAAGTCATTATGACTGGGCAATAAAAAAACTGAAAGCTCATAAGAAAAATTACAGCATTAAATAACAGTTAGGAGTGATGTATTATGGTATTTGATTTTAAAAAGGAATTTAAAAGATTTTATAAACCATCAGAGAATCCTGAATTTATAGAAATTCCTAAAATGAATTTTATAGCAGTACGGGGAAAAGGAAATCCCAACGAAAGAGAAGGAAAATATCAGAAAGCAGTTGAAATGCTATACGGAGTTGCATATACCCTCAAAATGAGTTACAAGACTCAGTATAAGATTGAAGGATTTTTTGAATATGTTGTTCCACCGTTGGAAGGATTGTGGTGGCAGGAAAATACTGAATATGAAAATTATTTGTTAAATAAGGATTTGTTCAGTTGGATTTCGTTAATCAGAATTCCTGATTTTGTAAAAAAGGAAGATGTAGAATGGGCAGTAAAAACAGCAACTCAAAAAAAGAAAAAAGATTTTTCTAAAGTTGAATTTTTTACTTATGATGAGGGAGTCTGCGTGCAATGTATGTATATCGGTTCTTATAATGATGAGCCTGAAACTATTCAAAAAATGAATGAATTTACAAGGGAAAAAGGATACAGTATTAATCTGACAGATAAAAGATATCATCATGAAATCTATTTAAGCGATCCAAGAAAGGTAGATATAGATAAAATAAAGACAGTGATAAGACAGCCGATAAAGAAAATCGTTCTATCTCTTTAAGGCGAAAATAATTGATAGTTTTGAAAAAATGTAGTATAATGCAAATAGTTAAAAAATAAAGATCTGTAAAAACTATAATTTTTTTTAGAGGATAAAGTTATGAAAAAAATAATTTTATTGTTATTTGTATTA
>JBGXYD010000030.1:0-2939 GCA_041815005.1 Leptotrichia sp.
TATAGCATATTTTTTTATTTTTATCATTTCCAAAATAATAAATTATAATTTTCTTCCCATTTTTATACAATCCCTGTAAGTACCATCCTTAAGCTTGTATCCATCAGGTATCCTTCCCCATCTTTCAGCTCATATTCCTTTTCCGGAAAAACCATAATACAACCTCCTTTATATTGTATTAACCTGTATAATATTTTAAAATATTATCCTCATATCATACCAAACTGCTCCCCCGTGAGATGATTCTGATATACCCTCATTTACAAATCCCAGTTTGGCATAATAGTTTACAAGTCTGTCCTTACATGTAAGGACAACTCCTTTTCTTCCCTGCTTTCTGGCATCTTCTATTACCTGCCGTAATACCTTTTCAGCAAGTCCCTGCCTTCTGTATTCAGGCAATGTATTTACTCCAAATATCATCTGCCATTTACCCTTACTGTCATGCATAGTGGGATTTTCAAACATGTCATCTTCAATAACTTCTTTGTCTGACACCATTCCGTTTACAAAAGAAACTATTTTACCGTTTTCATTTTCTAAAATCCAGAAACAGTCAGGATAAATTTCCAATCTTCCTTTAAAACTTTCTTCAGTTGCAGCTTCTTCAATCGGAAAGCATTTTGCTTCTATTTCTGTCAATTCCTTTAAATCTCTTATTGTTGCCTTTCTTATTTTCATTTTCTTTCCCTTCCAAGCTTATATTTAATCAAAAATTGCTTCCCAAACTTCACTTTTATATGCTTCAAAACACATTTTTATTTGTTTTTCTGTATTTCTAATAGTTGATAATTCTGGCAAATTGTCTAAAGAAAAAAAATCTCTTTCACTTGTTTCAATATTTTGAGTAAATTCATTTTCTTCAATTAATGAGCAAAGCACAAAAATCTTTGACACTCCATAAGGTGAAGGCCCAAGCCCACACCCTAAATTATTTTTCATTCCATCTTGTATAGCAATTATTTTTTCTGCTTTCACATCAAATCCTGCTTCTTCTTTAACTTCTTTCACCGTATTTTCCTCAACAGATAAATCTACATCAATCCAGCCACCCGGTAATGACCATTTTCCATCTCTTTCCTTCACTAATAAAATTTTATCATCTTTAAAAACTGCTGCACGGCTATCCATTTTAGGTGTTTGGTATCCAATTTCATTACAAAAAAGTTCCTTTACCTTTTCCAATGAAATATCTGCTTTTTGGGCAATAATTTCAGCAGAAATCTCTCTTATCCTTGTATATCTTTCCTTATCAAAGCAGTCCTTTGTATAATTTAATCCAGCCTGAGCCAGACTTTGCAGCTCCATCGCCCATTTTAACCACTGTTCTCTATCTTTCATAAACTATCAATCCTTTATCAACTGATTTACAATACTGTAATCCTGTTAATAATTTTTTCCTTTCAATATTATTTTCCTCATTATTTATAATCATTAAAATAACCACTATCAGGTGTATATCTACTATTCTCTTCTATATATGCAACTTCTTCTCCAATATATTTTTCCCACTTAGACACATATATATCAGATTGTACTTGTATTGTGACAAATTCAGTATCATACATATTTACTATTGCTTTACGTCTTTCAATTGCTAATTGATTAAGTTTTGAACTCACTCTACCTGAAGGAACTAAAATAGGATTCGGCATTCCTGTGCTACCACTGGTTGAAGCGAGTTTTATAAGTTCAGACAATGCTTCTTTTTCTACTAAAGCTTCATTTTTTGCTAATCCCTGCCAATTTAATAATATTTTATGCTTCTCTCTCATTTTTTCTAAAAGTTTTTTATCCAATGTTACCCATTTGAGCTTTGAATATTGCAATTCATCTGTTTCCAGAAGTTCATAGACAAGATTTCTAGTACTATAGACAGAATTATATCTTCCACCTGCTTCTTTTGCCGTCTTCTTCAATATTTCATTCTGCACGGCATCTACATTAAAACCTATAATTTTAAGTACAATATTCTTATTCTCTGCCTTAAATTTTTTTGCTACTTCTTCCAAATTTTTGTCACATGTTTCAATTCCATCTGTTATTATATACAAAATATTAATATTTTCCTCTTCCTTAAAATCTTTTAGATCATTACTTCCTTTTTCAATAGAATCCGCTATAGATGTCCAGCCTGTCGGTTTTATTTTTCCCAATGCACTGTTTATCTTTTCTTTATTAGGTTTTTCCAGAGGCTGTATAAGTTCATTAGCTGCACATGAATCTTTCTTGCCGTCTGCATTACCGTTTCCCTTATGTCCAAATACCCTTAGTGCAATATTGCTATTTTCAGGTAATTTTTCTGCAAACTTGCTTATAGAATATTTCGCAATATCCATCATACTTTCATTTCCTATTTTTCTGTCCATGGAAATACTTGCATCCAGAACTATTTCGACATTAATTTTTCTATTTTCATATACCTTCTTTTTAAGAATCGGATCAACCATGTCTTTTTTACGAATAATATAGGACATATTATCCAATCCGTCTACTGGAATATATTTTGAGCTAGTTATATACAGGAACTTTCTAAATACCTTTTCAATTTCTTCATCACTCATGTCATCGGAAAGTTTTCCTATTTTTTCCAGTTCAGAAATTGCTGCCTTTCTCCACATTTCCGTATTTTCTTTAGCATCTTTAGAATAATGTAATAAAAGTGGATTACCATTAGGAACTATACCTCTGGCTGCATTTATTATTTCTTCCTTAGTATATACTGGAGCTGGAATATTCCCATTTATTCCTTTTCCTTCCTGTAATTCATTTTCATTCGGTATTTTTTCAGATTTTACATTCTTTTCTTGACTGCCCTTTTTTTCGGAACTGTTATCTTTTTTATTAAAACATGAAATAATCACAACCGATAATAGTAAAATCAATAACAGCTTTTTATTTTTTATTTTTTTCATATCCAGCCTCCAATATATTTTAAA
>JBGXYD010000031.1:0-12959 GCA_041815005.1 Leptotrichia sp.
AGCATCCACCGAGAACAGGTGGTGATAGGCCGGAGGTATAAGTGCAGCAATGCATTCAGCTGACCGGTACTAATATTGCGTATGCCTTTTTATATTCTTTTCTATACAGTGCTGCTATTTATTTCTCATTGCCCCCTTATACTTTTATATATTAAGTCCATGTCCGGTGGTCATGGCAGCAGGGATACACCCGGTTTACATTCCGAACCCGGAAGTTAAGCCTGCTAGCGCCTAAAATACTTGTCTTTACAGGAAAAATCGGTCGCCGCCGGACTTTTTTTGTTTTATTTGAATTTTATAATTGGAAATGTTATAATATAAAACAATCTTTTTTATATAGGGGTGAGAATTTTGAATGTTACATTATACAGGAAATATAGACCACAAACCTTTAGCGATATTGCTGGGCAGAAATTTGTTACTCAAGCAATAAAGAATTCGTTAAAGGAAAATAAACTATCTCACGCTTATCTTTTTAATGGTCCTAGGGGAGTAGGAAAAACTACTTTAGCAAGGCTCATTGCTAAGGGAGTTAACTGCACTAATTCTCAGAATATTACTGATAGTCCTTGTGGAGTATGTGAAAATTGTCGTGAAATTACTCAAGGTATATCTATGGATATGGTAGAGATAGATGCTGCTTCTAATAGGGGAATTGATGAGATTAGGGACTTAAAGGAAAAAATCAACTATCAGCCTGTTAAGGGAAGAAAAAAGATATATATAATAGACGAGGTACATATGCTTACTAAAGAGGCATTTAATGCCTTACTTAAGACTCTAGAAGAACCACCATCTCATATTATATTTATTTTGGCAACAACAGAAATTGACAAGATTCCTGATACAGTTATTTCTCGATGTCAAAGATATGACTTTTCACCTATTGATAAAGCTGATATTGTCAGGTTATTGGAAAATGTGACATCAAATGAAAATGTTAATATAGATAGGGAAAGTTTAGAGCTTATTTATAGAAAATCTGAAGGAAGTGCAAGGGATAGCTTTTCTATATTAGAGCAGGTCATTTCAAATTTCTCCGGTGAAGAGATAACAATAGAAAAAACTCAAAAGGCTTTAGGTGTAGTACCTGATGTCCTTTTGGAAAAGTTTCTTAATTTAATATTGAATTCGGATAGGAAGGAACTATTGGATTTTATTGATGAAATATGGGAAGAGGGAATTGTAATTGAAGTATTTTTAAAAGATTTTGCTCATTATTTACGTGAACAGTTTAAAATAAATGACAGACTTACATTGGATTTTATTCTTACTACTATAAGTTCTATATTTTTTGTCCTTAATGAGTTTAAATATGAAGAGGATAAAAAACTTCTGGGATATGTCTTAGTGTATGAATTATTTAAAGATAAATCTCATAAGGAAAATTCTTATAAAAAAAGTTCCTTTTTAAATAAAGAATCTGTTACTAGTGGAGAAAAGGATGTTGTTATACCTAAAGCAAGTGTTGTTAAGGATAGAGTAGCCGCTGATGAAATTATAGAGCATAGGAAAGAAGATGATCTTAATATTGCCTTTTTTGAACAGAAATGGAATATAATACGAAAAAGCATTCGAGATAGGAGGGTAATGCTTGCGGCTCTACTGGCAGATGCTTATCCTGAAAGTTATGAAAAGGGAATATTGAATATAAGGTTTCCAGACGGAAATGATTTTCATGCTGTAAATATAATGGAGCCTGCTAATAAGCGGCAAGTGGAAGGTATAATAGGTGAGGTTTTAAATTTTAAGATAGAAATTAATGCCCTATCGGGCAGTAGAAAGACTAAGTCAGAGAAGGATGAATTTATAAATAAGGTTATATCTTTTTTTGACGGAGAAATAATAGAAAAAAAATAATAACTATAAATTTTGGAAGGAGGATAATACTTTTGAAATTGGGATAATACAGTAAAATAGTTAGAATATAATTTTGATAACTATTTTTATTATATTATTCTTTTATTTAAATGTATTGTGTTAAGAATGAAAATAAAGGTTATTTTAAAGGAAAATATAAAAGGGGTAGGGAAAAAGGATGAAATAATTGAAGTAAAAGAGGGGTATGCAAATAATTTTTTATTTTCCCAGAATAAAGCAGTTCCTGCAACTCAGGAAAATATTAATAAACTGAAAAATAAAAATGAGAAACTTCAAAAAAATTATGAAAATGATATAAAAAGGGCAAATGAAATAAAGGAACAGCTAAATAGTAAAGAAATTATACTAAAGGTAAAAGCCGGAAACAATAGAAAGGTATTTGGATCTGTGGGTGGGAAGGAAATAGCAGATGCAGTAAAGGAACAGCTTGGAATAGAAGTGGATAAGAAAAAAATATCGACAGATGCCCGTATGAAAGAGCTGGGGGAACACCTTATAGAGCTTAAGCTCCATACAGAGGTAAAGGCTCTTATAAAGGTGAAATTGGAAGCTAAGGAATAATAAAAAAGACTGTAAATATAATTGGCAACTAATATAAGAAAATTAAGGAACGGGGATATTATGGATTTATTTGATGAGCCTAAAAGGGAAGATGAATTAAAGATACCTTTTAGCATTGAAGCTGAAGAAGCACTTTTAAGTTCTATTTTTATAAAGCCTGATGCCATAAGTGAAGTTATTGATATTATTGATACTTCAGATTTTTATAAGAACAATTATAAGACCATTTACAATGAAATGTTGATTGCCTATAATTCTGGAAAGATAATAGACACGCTTCTAATCATAGAAGCATTGAAAAAAAAGGAAAAACTGGAAGAAATAGGTGGGGATGATATCATATATGATTTGGTGGATGTCGTTTCAACAGCTGCAAATGCAGTAAATTATGCCAATGTAATAAAGGAAAAATCGATTCAGAGGCAAATGATAGAAACTGGAGAAAAGATAACAAGAATGGCATATCGTGGATATGATGAAGTGGAAACTATGCTTGATAAGGCAGAGAGTATGATATTTAAGATTGCTGAGAATAAACAAAAAAGAGATGTGGTTTCTTTAAATGAGCTTGCAGGAATGAAAATATCAAGTCTAGATGAAATGTCAAAATATAAAGGTGGATTGAGAGGACTCTCCTCAGGGTATAAGGAATATGATGCCCTTACCAGTGGATTTCACGGGTCAGATCTTATTATTCTTGCTGCCCGTCCCGCTATGGGGAAAACAGCTTTTGCACTAAATTTGGCATTAAATGTGGCAAAAAAAGGGAAACATGTGCTTATATTCAGTTTGGAAATGGGGAATGAACAGTTATTTGACAGGCTACTTTCAATAGAGTCGATGATAAAACTGTCCTCAATAAAGGACGGTGTTTTAAAGGATGAGGAATATACTTCCTTAGGTAACGGTATGGGTAGACTAGCTTCCATGCCATTGTATATTTCAGATTCATCCAGTGTAAATATACTAGAAATAAAAGCGGTTGCAAGACGTCTGAAAGCAGAAGGTAAACTGGACTTTATGCTTATAGATTATCTTCAGCTAATAAGTCCCCCTGCTGGGTCAAAAAGAAGTCGTGAACAGGAAATATCAGAGATATCCAGAGCTTTAAAAATTATTGCAAAAGAACTGAATATACCAATTGTAACCTTGTCCCAGCTATCGAGAAGTGTAGAGCAGAGGACGGACAAACGTCCTATACTTTCCGATTTGAGGGAATCTGGAGCCATAGAGCAGGATGCAGATATGGTGATGTTTCTTTACAGGGAAAAGTACTATAATAAAGAAAGTGAAGAAAATTCTTCTACATCGTCTTCGGGGGCTCAACCAAATTCAAATGAAAAGACAGATGTGGAGACAGTGGAAGTAATAATAGGAAAACATAGGAGTGGACCTACAGGCACTATTGTTTTGGGATTTAAACCAAGTTGCCAGAAGTTTTTAGCCATAGATAGAGATTCAAGATAAATAAAAATAATAATATATGACATAGATTTAAGGAGGAAAAGAAAAGATGAAGCAGAAGAAAGTGGAACTTCTTGCTCCGGCAGGAAATATGGAGAAGCTTAAAACCGCTTTTCATTTTGGAGCAGATGCCTGCTTTGTGGGAGGAAGTGCCTTTAATTTAAGGGGAATGTCCTCAAATTTTAAAAACAGTGAGCTTAAGGAGGCTATAGACTACGTTCATAGTTTGGGAAAGAAGATATATGTTACTTTAAATATATTTGCACATAATTCAGAAATAGAGTATATGCCCACATTTATAAAACTACTTGATGAATATGGGGCGGATGCCGTAATCGTGGCAGATTTAGGTGTTTTTCAACTTGTGAGGGAAAATGCACCTGGTCTTCCGATACATGTAAGTACTCAGGCAAACAATACAAATTGGCTAAGTGTAAAGACGTGGAGGGATATGGGGGCAAAAAGGGTGATACTTGCAAGGGAAATGTCCCTAAAGGAAATAAAGGAAATAAAGGAAAAGGTTCCAGATATAGAGGTGGAAGTGTTTATTCATGGAGCCATGTGTATGGCAGTATCAGGAAGATGCCTTTTAAGTAATTATTTTACATCAAGGGACGCTAATAGGGGAATATGTGCCCAGGACTGCCGTTGGAACTATAAAATAATAGCGGAAGGGCATGAAGAGAAAGGAGCCCATGACATAGTGGAGGAACTTGGGGAAACATATATTTTTAATGCTAAGGATTTATGTACAATCGACTTTGTTGATAAAATTATAGAGACTGGTGTAGATTCCTTGAAAATAGAAGGTAGAATGAAGAGCATATATTATAATTCTACTGTGGTAAAACAGTACAGAAAGGCGATAGAGGAATATTATTCAGGGAACTACGAATATAATCCAAAATGGTATGAAGAACTTCAGACAATAAGCCATAGACTATATTCAAAAGGATTTTATCTTGGAAAGACAACTGAAAAAGATCAAAATTATAATACAGGTCATTCTTACAGTCAAACGTACCAGCTTGTGGCAAATGTAAAGGAAAAACTTGAAGAGGGGAGATATATTCTACAGATAAGAAACAGGGTGTTTGCAGGAGATATGTTAGAGTTGGTACGTCCAAAGGGGGATCCGATACAGTTTACAATAAAGGAATTTATTAATACAAAAAATGATGAAGTAGCGGATGTGGTTCATCCCAACACCATTGCCATAATTGAAAGTGAACTGGAAATGGATCCGATGGATCTTATAAGGATAAAACTTCCTGAAGGTACATCTGAAAGTGATATGGATACTGAAAGTAATACACTTTAGGGTATAAGCTGTAAATTAAGTTTATTCAAAGTTAATCTATAAATAAAACACAGCATGATAAGATATACTTAATAATAAAAATAATATAAAAGTAGAGTTATACTCTACTATTTTTTTGAAAATTAGTGTATAATATATGAAAGTTAAAATAACAAAAATTAAAGAATAAGTTGGTGAGTGAAATGAGAGAAAAAATATTAGTAATCGAAGATGATCCGAAGATTTCCAGATTGCTGGAAATAGAATTGAAATTTGAAGGGTTTGACGTATTTTTTGCATATGACGGTAAGGAAGGTTTAAATATGGCAAAATATGGGTCATATGACTTAATACTTCTTGATGTAATGTTACCAAAAATGAGTGGTATGGAAGTATGTAAGAGAATAAGGGAAGGATCTCAAGTACCTATAATAATGCTTACAGCAAAGGATGAAATAAGTGATAAAATTGTAGGATTTGATTATGGGGCAGATGACTATATGACAAAGCCTTTTTCAAATGAGGAGCTTCTTGCAAGGATAAAGGCTCTTTTAAGAAGGACTAAGAAAACAGTAGACCATAAGGGAGTATTTGAATTTGAAGATTTAAAGATAAATTATTCAACATATGAAGTGTTTAGAGGAGAAGAATTAATATCCCTATCAAAAAGAGAGTTTGAATTATTGGATTTTCTTGTATTAAACAAAGGAATAGTTTTGTCAAGGGACAAAATACTTGAGGAAGTATGGGGATTTGATTATATTGGTAATGACAATATACTTGATCTTTATATAAAATATTTAAGGGATAAGGTAGATAAGCCCTATGAAAGAAAATTTATTCAAACGGTGAGGGGAATCGGATTTATCTTTAAATAGGGAGAGACTATATGAAAAAAATGAAATTAGGAGGACGTATTGCATGGAGCTACGCTCTTCTATTTTTAGCGTTGATGACCATTTTTACCTTTATGCTTAATATAACCTTAAAGAATGAAAACAGGAAGACGCTAGAAACCTCCACAGAAACCAAGATTGAAGAAATTGAAAGAGAACTGAATAAAATTGCTATCTTTTCAGATAAATATTCACGTCTGACTTTGGATTTAAATCCGAGATTTGATGGTAAAAGAATAATGTATGCCAGACCATTTGATCCAGGTGAAAAGGGGTATTTATACCTTATGGAGGTAAAAACAATTCAAGGGAGCAGAATTCCCTTAAATACAGTCAGTTCGATAGATGACATTGTCGATGAGTCGGTGGGTTACAGGCTAATGGAAGAAATCGAAAGAAGCGGTATTTCTGAAAATACAAACACAGGTAAGTTTATTACATTAAGTGATGATAACAAATATTATGTGTTTAAGCTGAATCGTGAAATAAAAAGTAATACCTTTAATATATATGTATTAAAAAATGTAAATCAGGAAATGGAAATATATGAGAGGCTCAATATGTTGTCCATGCTTCTTACCCTCATAGGGGTGGGAGTAGCGGTGGTTATGTCCATTGTCATGAGTAAAAGGATTGTAAAACCCATAAAGAATATAATAGAAACAACAAAGAAAATAACTACAGATGACTTAAGCGAGAGGATAACGGTTCCTAAGGCAGATGATGAGCTGAAGACATTGACATTAATTATAAATCAGATGTTAAACAGACTTGAAGAATCCTTTGAAAATCAGTCTAAATTTGTGTCAGATGCTTCCCACGAGCTAAGAACACCCCTTGCCATAATAAAAGGATATGCAGAGATTATAAAGAAACGTAGATATGCTGATGAGGAAATTTTTGAAGAGTCAATAGATTCCATAATAAATGAGACGGAGAATATGAAAAATTTAGTCCAGAAACTACTGTTCCTGGCTAAAGGGGAGATAACAAAGATAAATACCGAGTTTAAGGAAATTGAAATAAAGGATTTTATCCAGCAGATACATACAGATACTGAAGTTTCTGTAAAATCCCATAAGTTTCATCTGCTGTTAAATGAAAGCTATAAGGTCAGTGCAGATGTAACTTTACTTCAGCAGGCAATAAGGGCATTGATAGAAAATGCAATAAAATATTCGGAAAAGGAAACAAATGTATACATAAAGTCCATTATAAGAGATAGTGAAAAGGGGGTTATTTCTATACGTGACGAAGGAGTAGGAATATCTAAAGAAGATGCAAAGCGGATATTTGACAGATTTTATCGTGTAGATGCTTCAAGAACTAAGGAAACAGGCGGTACAGGTCTTGGCCTTGCGATTGTGAAAAGGATAGTGGAAATTCACAAGGGAAAAATAGAAATAAGCTCTGAAATAGGAAAGGGAACTGAAATTTCAATAGTACTGCCTATTGTTTCTGAAGAAATAGAAAAGAAGCCTGAAAAGAAGATTCAGAAGTCCATATTGAAAAATAGATTTAAACAGCAATGAAAATAAAAAATAAAAGTAGGAGGAGCCAATGGCAAGGAAATATTTTGGAACAGATGGTATGAGGGGGGAAGCCAATAAGGATCTTACGGTAGATTTAGTTACAAATTTAGGACTGGCATTAGGATATTATTTAAAGAAAAACAAAAAAACTGAAGGAAAACCTAAAATTATTCTAGGAACAGATACTAGAATATCAGGTTATATGATTAGATCAGCACTTACGGCAGGGCTAAATTCGATGGGAATTCATATTGATTTTGTAGGAGTTTTACCTACTCCTGGTGTATGTTATCTGACAAGAAGCTTAAATGCTGATGCAGGTATTATGATTTCTGCATCTCACAATCCTGTAAAGGATAATGGGATAAAGATTTTTAGCCAAAATGGATTCAAGCTCCCTGATGATGTGGAAGAGGAACTGGAAAGACTTATGGAAGATAGGGAGGAACTCTTAAATCATCAAGTTTCTGGAGATGACCTCGGAAGATTTAAGTTTGTGGAAGATGATATGAGAAGATACTTGGATTTTCTCAGTTCTACAGTGAAGAGAAACTTCAAGGGAATGAAGATAGTTATAGATGCAGCAAATGGTGCAGCTTATAGGGTAGCATCAAAAATATATCAGAGGCTGGGAGCGGAAATAATTGTTATAAATAACATTCCCAACGGTAAAAATATAAATGTAAAATGCGGATCTACACATCCTGAACTTTTACAGGAGGTGGTAAAGGTATATAATGCTGATATGGGACTTGCCTTTGATGGTGATGCTGATAGGCTGATAGCTGTAGATCATACTGGAAAGATAATAGACGGAGATCTTATAATAGCTATTATTGCCCAGTCCTTTCATAAAAGGGGGCTCCTTAACAATAACAAGGTAGTAACTACTGTATTAAGTAATATGGGATTTGAAAAGTATCTTGAAGATAAGGGAATAGGTTTAATAAGGTCAAACGTAGGAGACAGGTACGTGTTGGAGAAAATGAAGGAATTTGGGCTTAACATTGGTGGAGAACAGTCGGGACATATTTTAATGCTGGACTATAATACCACAGGAGATGGAATACTCTCTTCAATTCAACTTGTATCTGCGGTTCTTGATAGTGGAAAGACCTTAAATGAGCTTGTGGAGGATATAAAGCTATGGCCTCAAGATATGGTGAATATTACTGTCTCTAAAGAAAAAAAGGTAGACTGGGATACAAATAAGGAGCTTGTGGACTTTATACGGGAAAAGGAGCAGGAAATAAACGGAAAAGGGAGAATATTGGTAAGGGCTTCTGGAACAGAACCTCTTATAAGGGTAATGGTTGAAGCTGAAAATCAGGAAACGGTTGACAAATATATAAAGGAACTGTCAGATAAGGTAAAAGAAGTCCTAGGATAGAAATTACAACGTGAGAGGGTGTTCAAGACAGCCTCTTCTTTTGGTATTATAAATTTTAACTATATTAATAAAGTCCCTTTTATAGTCAAAGGGCTAAGGAAGGAATAGAAATGTTACATAGGGAATTTGCAGAAATATATGACATATTCATGAAACATGTGGATTATGATGGGTGGTATAAATTTTTAAAAAATTATATGGGGAAAAAAGGGGAAGTTTTAGATATGGGTTGCGGAACAGGGGAGTTTATCCGAAGGTTACTGGGAGAAGGATATTATGTGACAGGTATTGACCTTTCCAAAAGGATGCTTAAGGTGGCGGAAAAAAAACTGAAGTCTGAAGGATTTAAAGAGGGAAGTTATGAACTTATAGAGGGGAATATGACAGACTATATTCATCCCCATAAGGTTGACCATGTAATATGTAATTTTGATACGATAAACTATCTAAAAAGTAGAAATGAGTTAGTCAGTTTTATGGACAGAGTGTCAGAAAACTTAAAAAAAGGAGGAAAGTTTATTTTTGATGCGGTTACTGATGACATTTTTGATGAAATTTTTGAAAATGGACTATTTTTTGACGAAGAGCCTGAATATACCAGCATATGGAGGCATGAACAGCTGGGGGAACATGAGCATCTTGTGGAAATCGACCTTTTCATAAAAGAAAAGGAAGAGGATAACCTTTTCAGAAAATATAACGATAAACAGTATAAATTCATATATGAACCGAAGTGGATAATAGAAATGGCAGAGGATAAGGGATTTGAAATAGTAGATACTGCCACAAATCCAAAGTTTGGAGAAAGCAGAATATTTTTTATAATGAAAAAATTATAATAGTGTAGTAATAATTAGAAAGGTGAAGGAAATGAAGGGAATACCGGTGGAAATAAAAAGAGCCTTTATAACATCAGTAATACTTATTTTAACAGTCTTAACAGCAGGATTGATTTTTAGGAGAGCTGAACTTTATCTTGCATTTACTCTGGGAGGCCTGTTTGCACTTATAAATGCCTGTTTACTGACGAAGGAAGTATATACAATGGTCTACATAAGAGAAAATGTAAAAGGAAGAAATGCTTTAGGTTATTTTATCAGGTTAGGGGTACTTATAGGGGGGATGCTTCTTGTGGTATTTCTTACTAGAAAATATCATCCAAATAAAGTAAGTGTCAATATAGTGTTTGCAGGTTTGGGGTTTATGATATTTAAAATATCCATTATAATAAATCAGAAAATAAAAAAATTTGCAAAAAGAAAATGATAGGAGTATAATGGGAAATAATAATATTTAAGTATTATAAATGAAATGACAGCAGTTATATGCTGTATTGTAAATTAACTCAGAAAGGAGATGAGAAGATGGGGAAAAAGCTGGCTGTTTCAGCATTGTTTCTATTAGTTCTTATGCTGACAGTCAATATATTATTATCGATAGCTGTAAAATATTTACCTATAAGATTTGAGATGCCTGAAAGCCTCATTGAATCCCCCCATTATTTTAATATTGTACTGGGAAATTTTAGTTTTAACTTAAGCCAGACAGTTTTAAATACATGGGTTGTTATGATAATAATAATAGCTATAGTAAAGATTGGGGTAAGGGATTTAAGTGTGACCAATCCGGGTAAAATTCAGCTTATACTTGAGGAGTACTATCGCTTTATAGAAAATACTTTTTTGGGAACTTTTGGAAAGAATAGGAAAAAGTTTATACCGTTTTTTTCAGCATTGTTTTCCTTTATACTATTTTCCAATTTAAGTCTGTTTTTACTGCCTTTTGTCATTATGGTAACTAAAACTTCCAGCGGATACCATGTTAAACATTTTTTCAGGACACCGACAGCGGATCCCAATACAGCAATAGGACTTTCAATTATAGTTGCATTGCTTTTTATATCAATAGGAATAAAAAAAGGGGGAATAATCGGGTATATTAAAAGTCTTATGCACCCCGCATGGTTTATGCTTCCCATAAATATTGTAGGTGAAATTTCAAAGGTTTTAAATACTTCAATGAGATTATTTGGAAATATGTTGGCAGGACTAGTGATAGGAGGCCTTCTATATAGCCTTTATGCAAGGAATTTAATACAAGCATGGACACATAACAGCCTTCAAGGGGGATTTTCCTTTTCTGTGGGCTGGCCCATGTTTATACAGCTTTATCTGGATGGTTTTGTGGGAATAATACAGCCATTTGTATTTACCATGCTGTCATCAGTGTATGTGTCGGAGGTTTTAGGAAACGAAGGTGTGGAGGAATAAAGGGGAAAAGATGATTTATAGATTATAAAATCAATGTGCTAAAATAAAAATATTAAAATAGATATTTGTAAAATAAATGTACTTTTAGAAAGATTAAAAAACATCAAGATATATTGTTACGACTAAAATAATAAAAAAATAGGAGGATTTGACATGGAAGGAATAGTACAGGCGGCAGCATTATTAGGTGCCGGAATAGCAGCATTAGGAGGAATAGGAGCAGGTTTGGGGCAAGGTATTGCTACAGGATACGCGGTAGAAGCCATATCAAGACAGCCTGAAGCTAAGCAGGATATTATGCAGACTCTTATTACAGGGCTTGCCATTACAGAATCTACGGGAATTTATGCTTTAGTAATTTCATTTTTATTAATATTCTTAAAGGGATAATATCGACAAAAATAAGGAGTAAAAAATGTCAGAAGGTACAAAGTTAATAAGTATAGATTTCACAATGGTAATTCAGATTATTAATTTTTTAATATTAGTTTATTTTTTTTGGAGGGTTTTTGCTAGAAAGATAGGAAAAGTCCTTGAGGAAAGAAAGCACCTAGCATTATCTGAAATGGAAGTGCTGGAGGAGGAAAGAAAAAAACTGGAGGAACAGAAGAAGGTCATAGAAAGGTTAAAAAAGGAATCCAAGAGAAGGGCAAATGAAATACTTATAAAAGCCGAAAAACAAGCAGATGAAAGACGGGAAGAGATAATTTCATCAGCTGTAAATAATAGAGAAAGAATGATGATGAAGGCTGAAGCCGATATTGAAAATATACGTCAGAATGCAAAGTTTAAACTTCAAACAGAAGTGGGAGAAATAGCTGTGGAGCTCGCTGAAAAGATTATAAAGGAAAATATAAAGGACAAGCAGAATGCAATAGTCGATAATTTTATAGATGAAATAGGAGATTAATAGATGGATAAAGAAAAAATTTCTAGAAGATATGCTGTAGCCATTTATAATATAGCGAAATCTACTGATAAAATTGACGAAGTCAAGGAAGTTATAGATATTCTCATAGAAAATTATAGGGAAAATAAGGACTTTAAGTTCTTTTTCTTTAATCCTTCAATAAAATTGAGACAAAAGGAAGAGGTTGTTGATAAGATTTTCGGCTCTTTTGGAAATGAAATGTGTAATATAGTTAAGTATATAATAAAAAAAGGAAGACTTTTTCTGATTAAAGAAATTAAAGAGGAAGTCTTGAAAATTTATTATAGGGAAAATAATTTTCTCTCTGTAATCGGTATATTTGCAAAAGAACTTTCATTGGAGCAAAGGGAAAAATTGAAGGAAAAATTAAAAAGAAAGTATAAAAGGGAGATACAGTTGAAAATTTCAGTTGATGAAGGTTTGATTGGAGGGGGAATTTTAAAGATTGGAAATGAAGTTATTGACGGTTCTATTAAGAGTCAGATTAAAACTATTAAAAAAGTATTTTAAGATAAGAGGTGTTTTTTTTGAGAATAAAACCTGAAGAAGTAAGTAATATAATACGTTCGGAAATAGAAAATTACAGTAGGACTTTAGATATGGTAGAAACAGGAACTGTAATTGAAATCGGAGACGGAATAGCCAGAGTATATGGACTGGATAAAGCAATGGCAGGGGAATTGCTGGAATTTGAGAATGGTCTTATGGGAATGTCTCTAAATCTTGAAGAAGAT
>JBGXYD010000032.1:0-17826 GCA_041815005.1 Leptotrichia sp.
ATTCTACTTGTCTATACAAGTAGTATACCTCAATTTAAAAATTTGTCAATACCTACTATAAAAATTTATTTTTGTATGATTTCTATAAATTTATATCTATCCTGATTATAGAATACGAAAAAAATTGAAAATGAAGGATTTGGTGCCTGTATTTAAACAAGAGGTATTAACTTTTACGGGAACAGAGAAACCTTTTGACTTTACAGTTACTTTCTATAATCAAGATAGATATAAATTTATAGAAATCATACAAAAATAAATTTTTATAGTAGGTATTGACAAATTTTTAAATTGAGGTATACTACTTGTATAGACAAGTAGAATTTTAAAATCATGCTAAAAATATTGATGTATGATTTTATATTATCCTGCAAACTTGTCTAGACAAGTTAAAGAAAGGAGTGGAAATCTGAATGGAAAGAAAATATACAATAGTAATTGTCGGAGGGGGTTCTACATGGTCTCCTGGGATATTAAAGGCTTTAACAAAAAATATGGATAAGTTTCCTTTAAATAAAGTCATTCTTTATGATATTGATGAGGAAAGGCAGAAAATAATTGGAGAATTTGGGAAAATATTGTTTAGGGAGGAAGCACCTGATGTAATATTTGAATATACTACAGATATGAATAAAGCCTATGAAGAAGTAGATTTTGTATTCTGTCAGATGAGGACAGGAGGATATCCAATGAGGGAAAAGGATGAAAAAATTCCACTTTCAATGGGACTAATAGGACAGGAAACCTGTGGTGCAGGAGGATTTGCCTATGGATTGAGATCAATGAGGGATATGGTGGAAATGGTGAAAAAAGTAAGAGAGCTTTCACCAGATGCCTGGATTTTAAATTACACTAATCCAGCCGCAATAGTGGCTTATGGATTAAAAAAGGTATTTCCTGACGATAAAAAGATACTTAATATATGTGATCAACCTGTAAATTTACTTAGATCCTATGGAAGGTTGCTAAAAAGAAATCCTGAAAAATGGGAACCGGTATACTTTGGATTGAATCATTTTGGATGGTTTACAAATATATATGATGAAAATGGAATTGATGTAGTTCCTGAAATAAAGAAACTAGTCTCAGAAAGAGGATTTTTACCTGCAGATGCTGAGCAGAGGGATCAGTCATGGCTTGAAACGTATGCGATGGTAGAGGATATGATGAGAGATTTTCCCGATTATCTTCCAAATACTTATCTTCAATATTATTTGTATCCTGATTATAAAATTGGGAAGATGGATCCTAACTATACCCGTGCAAATGAGGTCATGGATAATAGGGAAAAACGTGTATTCAAGGAATGTAGGCGAATTATAGAAAATAATAGTGCAAAGGATTCAGAAGTTGTCCATAATGATGCACATGGAGATATGATTATAGAAGTAGCTGAGTCAATAGCTCATAACAGGCATAAGTTCTTTATAGTCATGGTTGAAAATAATGGACTTATAGAAAATCTTCCTGATGATGCGATGGTGGAGGTTACCGCCACTTTGGGTATAAATGGGACTCGTGCATATGGAGTAGGTAAGATTGGAACATTTTATAAGGGGCTTATAGAAAATCAATATGCTTATGAAAAACTTACAGTTGAAGCATGGTTGGAAGGGTCCTATAACAAAGCTTTACAGGCACTGACGTTAAATAGGACAATTGTAGATGCCAAAAGGGCAAGGTTAGTCCTAGATGCCATGATAAAAGAAAATAAAGGTTACTGGCCTGAATTAAAATAATTTTTGATGATAGGGGAAAACTATGCAAAGAAATATATGTATACTGATGCATACCCATTGGGATAGGGAATGGTATTTTACTAAAGATGAGACAAAGGTACTGCTGTCAAATCACATGAAGGAAGTGATAGAATTTCTTGAAGAAAATGAAGATATTATATATATTCTTGATGGACAAAGTGTAATGATTGATGATTTTCTTCAAATTTCTCCAAAGTGGGAGAAAAGACTAAAAAAGTTATCAAAAAAGGGACAACTTCGTATAGGACCGTGGTATACCCAGACAGATTTATTGATTGTACATGGGGAATCTATTATAAGAAATCTGTTTTATGGAATAAAATTGGCAGAAAAATATGGAGATCCGATGAAAATAGGTTATGCGCCTGACACTTTTGGACATTCATCACAGATGCCTCAAATATACAGACTGTTTGGAATTAAAAGTACATTTTTCTGGAGAGGATTTAGTGAATTGAAATCTAAAAAATCCGATTTTATCTGGGAAGGAGTAGATGGTAGCAGAATATATGGGGTGAATCTTTCTACAGGCTATCAAGGAGCAAAATATCTGGAAAGTGATAAAAAAGAACTTGAAGCCAGAATGAAAAAAATAATGAAGGTACTTGATAACTATTCTGTTGGGGGAATGCGATTAGTAATGAATGGGCATGATCAGATGCCTATACAGAAAAATATTCATGAAATTATAGATAAGCTAAAGGAAATATACCCAGATGATATTATAAGGATAGGTGACTTTGAGTCCTATGTGGAAAATATTAAAGGATATAAAATGGATGTTGTTTCAGGAGAACTGACTCATTCAAAACACTCAAGAATTCATAAGACTATAAATTCTACACGTATGGATATAAAGCTACTTAATAGTGAACTTGAAGGTAAATTTTATAATGTTTTAGAACCACTTGCAATATTAGGTAGCTATATAAATTTAGATTATCCCCATGAGATGCTGGAATACTGTTACAAGGAAATGTTTGGAGCTCATGCCCATGACAGCATAGGGGGATGTAATTCAGATAAGGTAAACAGAGATATAAGGCAGAGACTTTTGTCAGTAAAGGAAATAGCAGATACCCAGATTGAACTGTATATGAGATTGATAACTCTTGCATCTCAAGACAGTAGCATAACCGTGTATAATTTTCTTCCCTACAGAAGAAAAAATGAATGGGTGGAAATAGAGATCTTAACTAAGACTAAGAATTTTTTTATAAAAGATGATAATAAGAAAAATGTAGAATTTATAATTCTTAATCAGGAAATAACTGATGCAGGACTTATTGATAGGCAAATTGCGGCAAGACTTATGGATATAAAGGTATATAGAAGCAAGATTTTGATGAAAGTGGAAAGGATAGAGGGGCTTTCTATTAAATACTATTCCCATTTGGAAATTGAAAATATAAAAGAATGCAATATAGATATTACAAAAGATACAGAAGATACAGAAAACTGTATTGAAAATGAATTTTATAAAATCACTGTCAATAACAGAAATATAACATTATATGACAAAATAAACAACCGTAATATGGAAAACTTTTTCTTTATTGAAAATAGCGGTGATGCTGGTGACAGCTATGATTATTCCCCACCCCATAAGGATATGATAATTAATGAACCGGAAAAAATATATGATATAGAAAAAATAAAATTATCAGGGGATATAGGATATGAAAGCATGGTATTCAAAGTTGAATACAACCTTCCATTAAATATTATGGAAAGAGAAAAAGGTATTGTAAGTCAAAAGGTTTTTTTTAATGTTAAAATATCCTTAAATAAAGGAGAGAGGCTCATAAGGATAAATATGGACCATAAAAATAAGATTTTTGATTCAAGATACAGGATAGGCTTTAAGACAGGATTACAAAATGAATATGTTGAAAGTGATTCACATTTGTGTGTAGTAAAAAAACCGGTATATTTTGAAAAGGAACTTTCAGTATGGGAAGAGGAAAAATGGGCAGAAAAACCAGTATCTATAGAAACTTTTCAGTCTTATGCTGCACTTGAAGAAAATAATGTAAAATCTGGAGTTATATCTGAAGGATTAAAGGAATATGAAGTTATGGAGGATACAATATATATAACTTTATTTAGAAGTTTTTCGCATCTCGGGAAAAAGAATCTTATAAATAGACCCGGAAGACCTTCTGGGATAGAAGTTTTAACACCTGACAATCAGCTTATTGATGAAGAGTTTAAATTTAGGTTTGGATTTATAATTACCGAAGATAATGATAATATTTCAGAAATTTCTAAAAAATTCTTGACCCCTTTAAAAGGATATCAGTTAAAGGAATTTAACAGGTTTAATATAAATATTCCGAGAAAAAAAGGGAAAATAGAAAAAAGTCTTAATATTGATTTACAGGGATGTGTTGTCAGCAGTTTGAAAATGAATGATGAAAACAGTATTTTTATAAGGTTGTTTAATCCTGAAAAAGAAATAAAGGATTTAAAATTTGAAAGAGATGTATATTTGTCAACAGTATTTGAGAAAAAGGGTGAAAAAATAAGTACTTATAAAATAAAACCTCAAGAAATATTAAATATAATAATAAAATAAAGAAAATAAAATAAAGGATATAATTATGAAGGAATTTAAAAAAAAATTTTCAAAGTTTTGGAAAATCGTTACTATTTCCAATTTCATTGCTATCATTTATGGCAATATTTTTAGGACTTTCAGCTGCATTGCAAAATAAGTCTATAATAGCAGTAGCTCCTTTTTTAGGAAATGAATTTTTTCAGACAGTTTTGACTTTTATCAGAAGAATTTCTGTGCTGCCCTTTTCATATTTACCGGTTCTGTTTGCAGTAGCTATTCCTTTAGGGATGGTAAAAAGAGATAAGGAAGTGGCAGTTTATTCGTCATTAGTAGGATATATAGCCATGTTACTTGGAATGAGCTTTATATTAAGTACAAAGGAGGTCACATCAGAAACTACTTCAGTTAAACACTTGACAGATGTAATGGGACTTTCTTCTGATAATGCCATATTAATAAATTCCCTCTATATAATGGAATTAGGAATTTTTGTATACCGTATGAATGTAATAGGTGGAATTATAGCGGGGCTTATGGGAGTATGGATACACAATAAATTTAGAGGAACTGAACTTCATCCCTCTCTGGCATTTTATAGCGGAAGAAGATTCGTACCTATTGCTTCTGCATTAATAATGTCAGTTTTGGGAGCATGCCTAACATTTGTCTGGCCATTTATAAGTAATATTATAATGGGGATGGGAGGATATATAAGTAGAACAGGACTACTGGGAGTTTTCCTATATGGATTTACAGAAAAGATAATAAATCCTACAGGGCTTCATCATATACTAAATCAGGTATTTAGATTTACAGCTCTTGGAGGAGTTGAGAAAATAGGAGATGAAAATCTGGTAGGAGCCCTAAATATATATCTTTATCAGCTTAATAATAATCTTCCTTTTTCTACCAATGCCACACAATACTTAGCACAAGGTAAGATTCTTCATATGGTTTTCGGAATGCCTGCAGCAGTATATGCAATATACAAGTGTGCCTTACCTGAAAAAAGGAAGAAGGTATTAAGGTTTTTCATACCAGGACTTACAGCAGTAATATTAACGGGAATAACAGAACCGATAGAATTTATATTTATATCTCCTGTATTATGGCTTATGAATGCAATCTTTGCGGGATTAGCATTTTTAGTTCCTGCAATGTTTAAGGCAGCCATAGGAAATATACAGGGGGGAATAATAGACTGGTTTGTGTTTGGAGTATTACAGGGAGCACAGACAAAATGGTTTATATATTTATTTTTAGGACCGTTATTTTTTGTTCTTTATTATTTTTCGTATATGTTCGTAATAAATAAATTCAAAGTTCTAACTGTGGGAAGACAGGAAACTGATTTTGAAGAGGAGACAGGTAGAGAAGAAAATATAGAAAATGTAAAAAATATGGAACAGAATGATGAATATATCGCTAAGAGTATAATTGATGGTTTAGGGGGAGTAGAGAATATAGTAGATATTGATAACTGTATTTCAAGATTAAGAGTGGAAGTTAAGGATTCTGAAAAAATAAATAAAGATTTAATAAATAAAAGTAATCCTAATGGAATTGTTATTCCAGCTCCAAATACAATACATATTGTATTTGGAGGAAGGATAACTAAAATAAGAAATATAGTGGATGATTATGTCTACAATCTAAAAAAATAAAAAAATTTTAAAAATGGGAAGCCACATAACGTAAATTTATGTGGCTTCAACTTATTATTTACAATTTTTTATAGATAACAAATTAAATTCAAAGACAAAAGTATTTCTATATATGATAGAAAATGTTATAATACAATAAAGGATCAAAATTAAAATAGATACTTAGTTTGTTGAAAAAGGCAAAATTAAAGTATGAAACTTAAAAAAATAGGAGGAAAAATTATGATTAATAGAAACAACGAAATATTAGAAGTGCATCATAGAAGATATGCATGTAAAAATTATGATAAAAGTAGAAAAGTTTCAGATGAGGACTTTGCAACGATTATAGAAAGTGGAAGACTCTCTCCAAGTTCTTACGGGCTTGAACCATGGAAGTTCCTGCTCCTTGAAAATGGAGAAATGAAGGAAGATTTTAAGGAATTTGCATGGGGAGCTATAAACAGTATTAATGGGGCAAGCCATATAGTCATACTACTTGCTAAGAAGGGGGTTACAGGAACAGATCCGCATACTCTTTACATTAATGAAATAAAGGGTTATGATGAAGATATGATAAAAATGAGGACAGACAGGTTCAAGGTATTCCAGAGAGATGACTTAAAGCTTCTGGAAAGTGACAGATCTCTCTTTGACTGGGCTTCAAAGCAGACATATATTGCAATGGCAAATATGATGACAACGGCAGCCTTTCTTGGGATAGACAGCTGTCCAATAGAGGGATTTAACCGGGAAAAACTGGATAAATACCTGTCAGATAAGGGGATACTTGACTTAAATGAATGGGGAGTTTCTGTTATGGTGAGCTTTGGCTACAGAAATGAAGACATAACTCCTAAGACGAGAAGACCTGTAGAAGAAATGTTTGAAGTGATAAAATGATGAAGAAATTTGTATTGTGTAATATACTGCTGGCAGGATTGAATATTTTTTCTTCTGGAGTGGGTAGCCAGTCGATAATATTGACGGATTTTTCTTTGATGAAATAGGTGTAGAAAAAGAAAGTGAAATAAATTATATGAAAGAACTGTATAATTATGTGAAAAATATGTCAGAAAACTATATGATAGTTTCTAATCCAGGAAGACAGGTTAATGATAAAATATCCTCATATTCAGATGTATTTGTTACCAGCGAGATAAGTGGAGACGAATATATAAACAGATTTACAAAACCTGAGTCCGATTTTGAAAATAATAGAAATAACTCAGGAAAAATCTATCATATAATTTATGATGTGAAACCTGAACAGTATGAAACAGTAGTCAGACTATCACGGAAAAGAAATGCAGGATGGATTATGATAACAGATGATAAACTTCCTAATCCTTATGATAAAGCACCTTCAGGCTTTTCAAAATTAGTTGACATCATACTGAAAAAATGATAAAATTATCCTTGTCATACTAGCTGGGGAGTTAGCGGTGCCCTGTATCTACAACCCGCTTTAGTAGAGGTGATGTCAGACTTGAGGGGAGCTTTAGTATCAAAGCCTTATTATATATGATGTTGAGAAAATAGTCCTGTATTGTAGAGAGTTTACGAATCGTGTCAGGTCGGGAACGGAGCAGCACTAAGTAGATTTCTCTAGGTTTATAGGGTAGCTGTTTTTGAGTTGTTATAATGAGAAACAGGTGGTAAAGTGTTTTCGAGGGTCTGATGTATGACATTATATTATTATACAGATGTAATTATAGCAAGCATGAAAAAAACGTGTTGCTATTTTTTTATAATAAATTTATTGTTTTGGGGGCAATATGAAAATTTCACAGTGGACAGAAGAAAAGGAAGGAAGGAAAATCCTGATACGGATAAAGGGGATGGACTGTTCTTTTAGTTTTAATGTTAAAAATGAAAAGTTGTTCTATATTACTTCAGAGTATGAAATATTTGGATATGCTGTTTTAAAGCTGGACAAGGAGGCGGAGCTTAAAAGGATATTTATAAGGAATAAGTTAAGAAATAACGGATATGGAACAATATTATTAAAGTATTTGATAAACTGGCTTATAGACAATGACTTTGACTCTCTCGTTGTAACAGATCATAAAAATATGAATAATTTCCTTGAAAAGCAAAGATTTATAAAGAATGATACTGGGTATGAGTTGAAGAACCTTACTGAAATTAAAAAGGAAAAAAATAGGATGCTTTTTGTTTCAAAATTTGCAATAGTAATAAATATTCTTCTTGCATTTTTGAAAATAATTTCAGGAAATGTATTTAAAAGCTTGGCACTACTATCAGATGGTTTAAATTCTTTATCTGATTTAATTACTAATATACTGGTAATTATTGGATTAAAGGTGGGGGGAAGTCCTGAAGATGAGGATCACCCCTTCGGTCATGGGAAGATAGAGTCTGTATTCAGTATTATTATTGGAACATTTATAATACTGACAGCTTTTGATATTATAAAGGAAAATGCAGGAGATCTTTTTAATAGAAATGAAAACCAGAAAACTATTTCACCAGTTCCACTTGTTATAACTATTATTGTAATACTGATAAAAATATTTCAATTAATTTTTATGAAGATCAAGACAAAGGATAGCAGAGGAGCTCTCATAGAAACCCTTATAGAAGACTATAAGGCGGATATTGTGATATCAGCATCAGTTTTGTCAGGACTGCTTCTTTCTACGATAAATCCAGTATTTGATGTGGTAGTGGGGCTTTCTGTGGCAGCTTATATTATTTATACAGGATATAAATTGATTAGGGAAAATGCTCTTATACTTCTTGACTCCCAAAATGAAGAGCTTTTGGAAGAGGTGAAAGATGATATATTTTCCTTTGATGAGATAGAGAATGCACATGACTTCAGAATGACCACTTCGGGCAAGGATGTATATATATTTGTGGATGTAAGAATGGATAAAAATATTACCATAGATAAGGCACATGAAATTTCGAGTAAAATATCTAATTTTATAAAACATAGACATAAGAATATAAAAAGAGTACTGATACATATTGAGCCCATGTATGATATAAAATAAACATTGAAAAAAATTAGAAAAAATGATATGATTTATGCGATATAAATCGGAAATAAGTATAGAAGGAGAAGAATGCTATGAAAAAGATTGCCATTTTAACTAGTGGAGGAGATTCACAAGGGATGAATAATGCGGTCAGAGCTGTTGCAAAAACAGCAATAAGTAAGGGGATAGATGTATATGGAATCAGAAGAGGCTATAAAGGAATGCTTGAAGGTCAGATTTTTCCTTTGACTTCACTGGATGTAAGTGGAATTGCCGATAGGGGAGGAACAATATTACTGTCTGCGAGATTACCTGAGTTCAAAGATCCAGCCGTAAGAGCAAAAGCAGCACAGAACCTTAAGGAGAAAGGAATAGATGGGCTGGTAGTAATAGGGGGGGATGGATCATTTCATGGAGCACATCTACTTTATGAAGAGCATGGAATTAAGACGATAGGAATACCTGGAACAATAGATAATGATATAGCAGGAACAGATTATACTATAGGATATGATACAGCTCTTAATATAATTTTAGATGCAGTATCAAAGATAAAAGATACCGCCATATCTCACGAAAGAACTTATCTGGTGGAAGTGATGGGAAGAAACTGTGGGGATTTAGCTTTATATTCAGCTATTGCAGGAGGAGCTAGCGGAGTACTGATTCCGGAAATAAAGTCTTCAATAGATGACTTGGCAGAAGTTATAAAGTTTAGAAGGGAACAGGGGAAACTTTATGATATAATTGTTGTTGCGGAAGGTGTAGGAAACGTTGTGGAAATTCAAAAGGAACTTGCTGAAAAAGTGGATACAAGCATAAGGGTTACAATACTTGGGCATGTGCAAAGGGGAGGAGCACCGACTGCATTTGACAGGATACTTGCTACAAGGCTTGGAGTAAGAGCGGTAGAATTGCTTATAGAAGGAAAAGGTGGATTGATGGTTGGACTTCAGAGTGAAGAGGTTACAACTCATCCTTTGTCATATGCATGGGAAAACTACTCAAAGAGTTCTTACAAGGATTATGAGATAGCAAGCATGCTGTCATTGTAAACTTTTAATACAGAATATTTTTGTGTTACTGACTAAATTAAGAAAATATTTCAAAATACTTATAAGATTTAAAAATTTTAGGAGGAAAAATGAAAAAAATGAAAATAAAAATGACGAAAGTTATTTGTACGATAGGACCAAAAACAGAAAGTGAAGAAATGCTTACTAAATTGGTTGAAAATGGAATGAATATAATGAGACTTAACTTTTCACATGGGGATTATGAAGAACATGGGGGAAGAATAAAAAGATTAAGGGAAGCAACTGGTTCAACAGGGAAATATATAGGAATACTTCTAGATACTAAAGGACCTGAAATAAGAACAGGGAAATTAGAAGGTGGAAGTGATATATTACTTGAGGCTGGAAACAGCATAATAGTTACAACTGATTATACTTATAAAGGAAACAAGGATAAAATAGCAGTTTCATATCCTGAAATAGTAAAAGATTTAAAACCGGGAAATATAATTTTACTTGATGATGGACTTATCGGACTTGAAGTTAAGGAAATCAAAGGAAATGAAATTTTCTGCGAAATAAAGAATACAGGGGAGCTAGGAGAGACTAAAGGAGTGAACTTGCCTGGAGTTTCTGTAGGATTACCTGCATTATCAGAAAAGGATATTGCAGATTTGAAATTTGGATGTGAGCAAGATGTTGATTTTGTTGCGGCTTCTTTTATAAGAAAAGCATCTGATGTTGCTGAAGTAAGAAAAGTTTTAGATGAAAATGGAGGAGCTAAAATACAAATTATTTCAAAGATAGAAAATCAGGAAGGTGTAGATAATTTTGATGAAATTCTTGAGTTAAGTGATGCAATCATGGTTGCTAGAGGAGACTTGGGAGTGGAAATACCTGCTGAGGAAGTTCCATTTGTTCAAAAAATGATGATAAGAAAATGTAATAAGGTAGGGAAGCCTGTTATTACAGCTACACAAATGCTGGATTCTATGATTAGAAATCCTAGACCTACAAGAGCAGAAGCGGGAGATGTAGCAAATGCAATTCTTGATGGAACTGATGCAGTAATGCTTTCAGGAGAATCTGCAAAGGGTAAATATCCTGTAGAGTCTGTGAAAATGATGGCTGATATTTCTAAAAGAACAGATGAATTTAAAAAATTTAAAGATGTGGAAATACCAGAAGCAGGTAAAATAACTGTAACAGAAGCAATTTCAAGAGGTGCAGTAAGTTCTTCTGAAATACTTGATGCAAAATTGATAATATGCTGGACTAAGACAGGAAGAGCTCCTAGAATGATTAGAAAGTATGGACCAACAGTACCTATAATTGCATTAACTGATAGTGAGCAGACAGCAAGGCAGTTATCCTTAGTAAGAGGAGTAAGAGCATATGTTGAAAAGGATCTTGACAAGGCTGATGACTTCTTTAAGAAGGCAAAGGAAATAGCTGCAGTTCATGAAGAGGTAAAAAATGGAGATTTAGTTGTGTTAGTTACAGGAATCTCTGAAACAGGTACAACAAATACATTTAAAATAGAAAGAATAGGAGAGTAAGTTTGTAAGGGGCTATACCCTTGTAAACAGATAAATTTACTAGGAAATAAGAATTTTACAATAGGGACTGTCTTGAAATTATATGAATCTGGATTTATTAATTTTAGGACAGTTTTTTCTTTAGGAGACAGTTATGAAAAAATTAGATGATCTGATAGGGGTTTTTGGTAAACTCCCAGGCATAGGGAAAAAAAGTGCCATGAGGATAGCCTTTGATATTCTAGAAAAAAGTGAACTGGAAGTGGAAGCTATGCTTGAAACTATAAGGGATGCCCATAGAAATATAAGACACTGTAATATATGCGGAAATTTGACAGAAGATGATATGTGTGAGATATGCAGCAATAAAAATAGGAATAAGAATATAATATGTGTAGTAGAAGGAGTAAGAGACATAATTGCTTTTGAGAAATCTGATACATATAATGGGCTATATCATGTGCTGGGGGGAAAGATAGATCCCTTAAATGGTATAACAATAGAGGATTTGAATGTAAAAGGACTTATTTCTAGAATAGAAGAAAGTGGTACCGAAGAAGTTATAATTGCCTTAAATCCTGATTTGGAAGGGGAAACTACCACTCTATATCTAACAAAGCTTTTAAAATCAAAAAATATAAAGGTGTCAAAAATAGCAAGTGGTATACCAATGGGAGGAAATATAGAGTATACTGATATGGCAACTCTCGGAAGATCAATTGAAGGACGAGTGGAGCTAGACTAAAAATATTAAAAAAATATGTTAAAAAGGTAAAAGTGAAGGATACTAATAAAATAGTGATAACAACTAAAGACTTGAAGAAAAAAATTCCAATTTTCAAACTGGAATTTTCATAAAAGAATTTAAAGGAAAATTTGGAAGTATCTTAGAATGATAGAGATAAAACGTTAATTATGAAGATTTTCATGACATCTTTAACAATTAGAAAAATAATATAAAACAATAGAACTTTATAATATATTTATTTTTATCCTTAAATATAATATATTTAATATATAATTAAAAGTGTTGCTTTTATAATTAAAATATGTTATCTTAATATTACAATTAAATATAGAACTTATCAAGAGAGATATTAGGGACGGGCCCGTTTGAGTATCCAGCAACCTGTATAAAAATATAAGGTGCTAAATCCCGGCATAAAATGCGAAGATAAGAATATTAATTCTCTTCTTTGTGAAGAGTTTTTTTAATGTTTCAGTTTAAACTTTATAACATAAAAAACTCTTAAATAAAAAATAGTTATTTGTAAAAAAATGTACTTTTTGAAAGATAGAAGAGTACAAAAAATATCACTGAAATAACTTTATTTAGCAGGATTATGGACTTTTACAAATGATAAAAAATCAAAAAAATTTAAGGAGGAAAAAATGTCTAAAAAGATTTATTTTACATCGGAGTTTGTGTCTCCAGGGCATCCAGATAAAATATGTGACCAGATTTCAGATGCGGTGCTTGATGCTTGTCTAGAAAGTGATGAAAATGCAAGGGTGGCATGTGAAACCTTTGCAACTACAGGATTGGTAATAGTTGGTGGAGAAATAACGACTACCACTTATGTTGATGTACAGGAAATTGTAAGAAATAAAATTGCGGAAATAGGATATAAACCAGGAATGGGATTTGATTCTGACTGCGGTGTCATGAATGTTATCCATTCTCAGTCACCGGATATTTCGATGGGAGTAGACACAGGAGGAGCCGGAGATCAGGGAATTATGTTTGGTGGTGCAATAAATGAAACAGAGGAGCTGATGCCTCTTGCTATGACACTTGCACGTGGGATAATAGTGAAACTGACAGAACTGACAAGAAATAAGACACTGGATTGGGCAAGGCCTGATGCAAAGGCACAGGTAACCCTTGCATATGACGAAACAGGTAAAAATATCCTTTATGTGGATACAGTGGTGCTTTCTGTGCAACACGAGGAAGATACTGAAAGAAGCAGGATAGAAGAAGACTTGAAGGAACTGGTTATAAAGCCTGTACTGGAAAAATACAGTCTTGACTACGGAAAGGTAAGGAAATACTTTATTAATCCTACAGGGAGATTCGTAATCGGTGGTCCTCATGGGGATTCCGGACTGACAGGAAGAAAAATAATAATAGATACTTATGGAGGATATTTTAGACATGGTGGAGGAGCCTTTTCAGGGAAGGATCCGTCAAAGGTCGACAGGTCTGCGGCATATGCTGCAAGATGGATTGCAAAAAATATAGTAGGTGCAGGTATTGCAGATAAGTGTGAAGTCCAGATTTCTTATGCTATAGGAGTTGTGGAACCTGTATCTATAAGAATAGATACCTTTGGTACTTCTACAGTGGAAGAAAGTAGGATTGAAGAAGTAGTTGAAAAAATATTTGATCTGACTCCAAGAGGAATAGAAAAGGCATTGGAGCTTAGAAAGCCTGGATTTAGATATCAGGATTTGGCAGCCTTTGGGCATATAGGAAGAACTGATATTGATTTGCCTTGGGAAAGACTGGACAAAGTGGAAGAGATAAAAAGCTATCTATAGGCTGGAAAGGATCGTTACGAAGAGAAAAGATGAAAAGATTACGTTTATTATTTCTAATTATTTTATCAATATTTATGTTGGCAGAATGTGGTTTCAAAAATAGTAGAAATCAGGATACTCCTGTTGTATTTAATCTTGGAAGTGAGTTTAATACACTGGATCCCCATCTTTTTACTGAAATGATAGCAGTACAGGTGGATTCTACAATATACGAAGGTTTACTTAGACTGGATAAGGAGGGAAATTATATAGGGGGAGTGGCAGAAAGTTTTAGGGAGGAAGGAAATAGGCTTATTTTTAAGCTTAGGAAAGATGCAAAATGGAGTGATGGTTCAAAAATAACTCCAAAGGATTTTATATTTGCATTTAAAAGGGTTCTTGACCCCAATGTTGCAGCTCAGCATGCTGAAATGCTATTTCCCGTAAAGAATGCAGCCGCCTATTATGAAGGAAAGGCCACTGAAGAGGAACTTGGAATAAAGGCGATAAATGAGGATACTTTGGAGATTATCTTGGAAAGCCCTGCTGCATATTTTAAATATATACTGACCTTACCGATATCAGTTCCATTAAAGGAGGATTTTTATAAAACAAGGAAGGATAAATATGCCATAAAGCTGGAAGATTTTTTATTTAATGGTCCATATAAAATAACAGATTTAAATGGAGATGAAGTCCTTCTGGAAAAAAATGAACATTACTGGAATCATAAGGAAATCAAGATTCCCAAGATAAAATATATTGTATCAAAGGACTTTAAGGCGGTAGATAAGTTAATTGAAAATAATGAGATAGACATGTCAAGGGTGGAAAACTATAACCTTGCCAGATATAGGAACAATGGAGTATTGGATACTTTTCTGAATGGACGGGTGTGGTATTTGGACTATAACCTTAATAACACATATCTCCAGAATAAAAAACTAAGACGAGCCATATTTTATGCAATTGACAGGGAGAAATATGTAAAGGAGATAAAAAAGGATGGCTCAATTTCCTCAAAATTGGTAATTAGCAGTATAATTTCAGGATATGGAGGAAAGTACAGGGACAGTTATCCTGAGACTAATATTTTAAATGGTAGTGATGTGGAAAATGCCAAAAGGCTGTATAAGGAAGCATTGAAGGAATTGGGACTGAGTAGCCTCAAGCTAAATCTGTTGTCGGGGAATTCTGATCCCGAAATGTTGGAAATTCAGTTTATACAGGAGGAGTTAAAGACAAAGCTGGGACTGGAAACGGAAATAACAACGGTTCCTTTTAAGGAACGGCTAAGCAGAACAAGGGCAGGAAATTATGATATAGTCTTGAATACATGGTCTCCCAAGTTTGATGATCCCCTTTCCTATCTAGAAAGATGGAGGAAGGAAGATGGGAAAAACACTGACATATGGTCTAAGGCAAAGTATAACGGACTTGTAAAAGAAATTTCAAAAATGGGTACAAGCAAGGAAAGAGACAGAAAAATAAACGAGGCTGAAATGATTCTTATAGAGGAAGCTGTAATAGCACCTATATATTTTTCTGTGGAAAACCATTATAGAAATCCTAAGATAAAAAATGTGTTAAGAAGGAGTATTACGGGGGTTACAGACTTTACTCATGCCCACACAGAATAAAAAATGTGGAATAAAATAAGGTTTATGACATAATTTTATTAATGCATAAACCTTATTTTTATAAAATTAATTAATAAATACCGATAATAGTTTATTTTTAAAAAGAATTAGCTCAACTTGGAAAGTTCCTTTGCAATTTGAGTTGCAAGTTTTGTATTATTGAATACAAGCTCTATGTTAGCCTTTAAGCTGCTACCTTTAGTAAGCTTCTGAATTTTATCTAGAAGGAAAGGAGTAGTCTCTTTTCCTTTTATTCCAAGTTCTTCAGCCTCCTTTACGGCATCTTCTATTACCTTGTCTATTACCTCGTGATCCATAGAAAATTCTTCAGGAATAGGATTTGTTATTACAACTCCTCCATTTAATCCTAAATCCCATTTTGCATGGAGGATTTCAGCAAACATTTCCGGAGTATCAATCTCATAATCAAGGTTAAATCCACTTTTTCTAGTATAGAATGCAGGCAGTTCCTTTGTCTTGTATCCCAGTACAGGTACCCCTTTAGTTTCCAAATATTCGAGGGTAAGTTTTAAATCCAGTATTGATTTTGCCCCTGCACAAATAACTGCTACATTTGTATTTGCCAGTTCCTGTAAATCTGCTGAAATATCCATAGTAGTTTCAGCTCCCCTATGAACTCCACCGATTCCTCCTGTAGCAAAAATCTTAATTCCTGCCATATTTGCAATAATCATTGTAGATGCCACAGTGGTAGCACCGTTTAACTTATTTGCAACTATGTAAGGAATATCCCTTCTGCTTACTTTAATAACCTTTTCTCCTTCTTTTCCTAAAAGTTCGATTTCTTCAGAAGTAAGTCCTACCTTCAATTTTCCTTTAATAATGGCAATAGTTGCAGGAACTCCACCATTTTCTCTTACAATACTTTCAACCTTTAAGGCAGTTTCATAATTCTGGGGATAAGGCATGCCGTGAGAAATAATAGTAGATTCTAGGGCAACAACAGGAATATTATTATCAATGGCATGCTTTACCTCAGGACTTATCTCCAAATATTTTTTATACATTAAATTTCCATCTCCTTTATAATATTTTCAACATTTTTTATGCTCATCTGATCACTTACAGTCTTGTCACTTAGGGAAGTTAATATTGATGCACCTAATCCAATTTTTGTAGCAGAATCGATGTCATAGTCATGATACTCTCCGTATGCTATACCTGCCACAAAAGCATCTCCTGCTCCGGTAGTACTTACAGGACTTATACGAGGGATTTTAACAACCTTGGATTCATTTTCAGTCATGTAGAATACCCCTTCTATTCCAAGGGAAATAAAGACCTTTTTAACCCCTTTGCTTAAAAAGTAGCTTCCAACCCGTTTTAAGTCGTCATTATTGTAAATCACAATATCAGACAATACTTCAGCTTCCATTCTGTTAGGCTTAATTGTATGGAATCTTCCAATAAATTCCTTTACTTTCAGTGCTTTTCTAGTGGAAACGGTGTCGAGTATAAGGGAAGGTTTTCTTCTTAGGAAGGCAATATATCTCAATGTTTCTTCTTCAAGATTAGTATCAAGAACAATCAGTTTTGCATGAACTACTTTTTTCCTTATGGATTCAAGAAATTTAGGAGTGATGTTCTTGCATATGTCAGTGGACGAAATAGCCATTTCCATTTCCTTGTCTTCATTCAGAATCGATAAGTATATGGACGTAGACTGGTTTTTAAGAAAAAGTATATCTGAAATATCAAGATTCTGATTTTTTAAATAATCTCTTATTTCATTTCCGTAATTATCATCACCGAGTGCAGTTATAAGTTTTGAACTGACACCAAGTTTTGAAATATTTTCAGCGATATTCTTTCCTACACCCCCAAAAGAAACACCTATTGTTCCAGGATTTGAATCGTAACGGATAACGTTACTATAGGATTTACCCTGTATGTCTATATTGGTACCTCCTATAGTCAAAATGTAGGGATCTTCATTAATAATGTACTTTTTACCTAGAATGACTCCCTTTTTCATTAGGTTGCTTATATGCACTGCTATGGAAGTACGGGCACAATTCAGTTTTGCAGCAATTTCCTCCTGAGTTATATGAGGATTTTCCTTAATAAGAGCAATAATCTGTTTTTCACGTTCTGTCATACTTTACATCCTTTCTATA
>JBGXYD010000033.1:0-3310 GCA_041815005.1 Leptotrichia sp.
CAGAGTAGGCTTAGGAATAGGGGCGACATTTTAGACTACTCTCTTGATATTTCATAGGAAGGATACCCTTAAAATATTGGGTATCCTCTCACCTGAAAATCAAAGTTAAGAGTTTTGAAATTCTATTATAATACGTCAGGTGCCTATTATTATTCGGAAAAATTACAAGGTGTGACAGCTATACATTATACTATGGTATTTTATTAATATTAATGTCGTGGATTAAAAAGTGAAAAAAATACGAAAATCAAAACTAAAAAATACTGAATTAATAAGGTCTGTGGAGTTTTACAGATACCAAAATAAAAAAATAAAGGAGGAATTGCCATGAAAAAATTACTATTAGTTGTGTTATTTTCTCTTGCAACTGCACTTTATAGCTATCCGAGCAATATAAAGATTACAAAGAGCGAAGAAAACTATATAAGATCAAATTTAACTTATTTATTTGGGGAAGATAAACTATGTCATAGTATAGGAAGAGCTTATGTAAATTTTCCTGAAATATATGATGGAGGTAGAACTTATATGCTGGATTCTCTATTAAAACAGATAAATAAGAGAAAATATACTTCCCGTGAATCCTACTGCCTGTATTTTACTGATGAGATGTCAACGAAACAAAAGATAGAAAGCTGGTATGCCCATTTCTGTGTACCTGAGAGGGAAGATGCGTCAAAAAAAGTAAAGGCCCTTGAATATTTTTATGACCACATGCCGGAGGGAGATTGTTAAAATATGAAATAAAGGGGGGATACTTTAGGAACTGAACTGTATTAAGGGGAAATGTGAATATAAAACCCGAAATAAAGGTTTAAATATATTATTAAAATATAATAAGAGGTGATGTTCTATGAAAAATAAAGTTTTAATATTAATAATGCTGCTGTTTATGGGGAACTTTAATGTCTTTATGGCAGCAAATTGCAATAATCCGATTGCTGACGGGCAGGGAGAAGGAATAAAACTGGTAACTCTTTATATATTTAGCGAGTCAGAAGCCTATAAGCAAGTAGGTCCGAGTAAAAAATTACTATATGATAATCCTGATCCTTTTGTATCTATTATAAAATTTAAGGTTCATCAAAATGGAGTTGAATTAAAATTGGAAAAAATAGAATATGAAATTGTCAATGGAAAACGAGAAATAACTCCTTTAGAAACTTTATTTAAAATTAATCCTAAAAAAGGTGAAGTATATAGCTACGAAGGAGGAGTTCCTGAAGGAGCACCGTATCATCGGCTTACTGTAAAATATAAAGGAAGGGAAGTAAAGTATCTTTTGGACTGGGGACTTATGCTGGTTGATATCGGGGATCCTGACGGACCATTGGAAACAACGGAAAAAGACTTGTATTCAGGAGATAAGGGAGATGAATAAAAATTAATACCAATGTCTGTTAATTTTGAAAAATCTTTATTTATATTGAAATAACAGGTGATAATCATATGAAAGAAAGGTGTAAACAATGAAAAGTAAAATTTTTAATGTAACAATATTAATTTTAATGTTATTTGTAATGACTATTTCATTAAAAGGTAATGAGATGAAACATTCTTCAGGAATAGGGGCTCATCTTATGACTCTTTATGAAGATCCAGTTCCGTTACCTGCTTCATTACAGGGAAAAAAAGTGACAAGAATACATTATAATGGGTAAGATGACTACTCAGAAGACGGAATAAAGTTTGTAGTGCATCAGGACGGAATAAAATTAAAGCTGGAAAGTGTGGATCTTAGGGAATTTCCAAATGATAAAGTAGGTTATGTAACATTAGGAACTTTTTTCACATTCAGTCCTAAAAAAGGAGAAGTGTATAGCTTTAACGGAATTTTACCAGAGGGAGCAGCATCTCAGAGGCTCGTTGTGGAATATAAGGGGAAAATTATAAAATATTATCTTCATTATGATCTAAGACTTGTTATGACTGATGAAGGACCTGAAGATGTGGAAGTAGTGGAACTTTACTCAGGAGATGAAGGATATGGTGATTAGCCATTAATATAATGGAGAAACAGATTTTAGAATAATGGAAATGAGAAACTGAAAAATGCACAAGGGAGATAAACTATGAAAAAAATAATGATTGCGATGTTTATGATATTTGCAGGAGGGCTACTGGCATACGGATCAAATGAAAGCCACTACTATTATGATAAATACACGACTTTAACAGGAATTTTAAAAGAGGTGACAGTTGAAGACGATACAGGCTATGAATCTGGTAAGGCTACCCAGATATATGTTCTCAAACTAGACAGCCCTATAACTATAATGGAGGAAACTCCTGTATTTGGAGATGGAACTCCTGACATAATAGAAGAAGTACATGTTGTAGAGCCTTTTGAAGAAAAAGGGACAAAACCTTTAAAAACATCAGTAGGTAAAAGAGTTAAAATAAAAGGAGAATTAGTAAAAGCACATACAGGACACCATAAAAGAGATGCAGTACTTTTTGATGCGGTAATTGAGTAGAAAAAAGTGAGGTAGGAAGTATAGGGGGGGTATAATAAAATACAACATTTGAAAAAAGTCACTGTTTTCAAATGATTTTAGTCTTCTTGTTAAATAAGGGATAACAGAATTTACGTAAAAATTATACAAGGAGTGAGTATAATGAAAAAAATATTATTTTTATTATTTTTAGCAATTGGAATTTTATCGTCTGCAAAAAGTGTAAGTCAGATAGTTGAACAGATTATAAAAGACTATAATGCAACAAATAATTACAAAAATTATGAAGTGACAACTGTTGATGACGACGACAAAAATTCGGAAGGTGGAGTAATTGAATTTTATTCAAGAAACGGTGAGTTAAAAAAAGTTGTAACAAAATATTACGGAGAAGGTGGAAAAAGTATAACAGAATATTATGTAAAAAATAATAATGTCTACTTTGTATATGATGCAAATTACCATTATAATGCCCCTTTTTATATGGAGAAAATCTTCGATAAGAAAAAAACTGAAATAAAGGAAAAAAGATATTATTTTGACTCTGATAGAAACTTGATACGATATATAGATGAAAATAAAAAAACTACTGAAGATAAAGAAAAGTTAAGTTATATCGAAGAAGAAATACATAAAACTATTGAAGAAGTTTTTTTGAAAAAATAAGGCTAATAAAAATTATTAATGGAGGATTTTATTTATGAGTAATCAGGTACTTTTTCAATTTGAAGCATTACCTAAAAATTTAGAAGAATTAAAAAGATTAAAAGAAGGCAGTCTAAAGACTCCGTTTGAAACAGCAGCCCTTACTGTCCTTTCCCTTTTAAGATACAGTGAAGATAGTAAAGATGCGA
>JBGXYD010000034.1:0-23207 GCA_041815005.1 Leptotrichia sp.
CATCAATTTTTTCATTTAGTTTAACGATTATATTTCTAGAGTTATCAACATCTGTTATGAAATTTAATCCACTTTTTAAATTTCCATCAAAATCAAATTCAATAAATGCAGTTTTATTGATTTTTTCCATTATTTACTCCTATATTTTTTGTTATTTATAAAAAATTCGGCAATGGTAACATTGGCTTATAACCTATTTTTTAGTTACCGTTGCTGTTATTTATTATTTTAAAATTTCCATGTCCCTCAAGTATTTATACAATCTTGCAGGATTAAACTTGTGATATCCTTTTAACTTCAATTCCTTAAAATTCCATGTAAGGCTAAATTGCAATGCATAATCTATCGCATTCAAGCAAAACTCCGAACAAAAATATTTTTCTTTGTCATGACTATTTAAAAACCATAAAAACTGACTTCCTAAAATCCCTTGATAATCATATCCTGCTCCTTCAACCTCTTCAAAAAATTCTAATATATCTTGCACTTCAATACTTTTATCAAGCTCAAATATATCAAAGTTTTTCTTGTATTCAAAAGGCTGTTTTCTTACTCCCCCAGGATTTGCCAAATACACTGTATCATTATGTATAAATTCACAATGGGAATAATTACCTAATGTCCAAGCTGATATAAGCAATCCCACAAAACTCTTAGGTCTGTGAAACGCTATATATAATTTATCTTTTTCTAATTTCATATAAATCACCTATTCTATGCCTTTATAAGCTGTTTCGTACTTTTCCTTGCTGTCATAATTTTTCAATTCCTCATCAGTCAAGTTTTCCAAACTATGGCTTAATAAAGTTTCTGTTGCCATAGACTTAGTAGTCTGTGCCTGCATTATGTTTGCCATCTCCATCATATCCTGCAACGATATATTTACATACTTTTCAGAATTATCTTTTGTGTAAAATTTCCAGTTTTCAAATGTCGTTTTTTTCATCGCCTGACACATTACTACTATTCTTGTTAAATTGCTTTGGTCTACGCTTCTGTTGTTCTGCAGATAAGTAGTTCCATCTATCTCAAATTCAAACGGCTTTACATCGTATTCCAGCCTTAGTTCGTATAGCTCTTTTTTCAGATCCTCTATCTTTTCTCCCCTTTTAAATTTTATCTGATTATTTTCTATGTATTCATATTCAGATAAACTAACGGTTTTTATTTTCCCGTTTTCTATCAACTCGTTTTCAGAAAGCTGATATTTACCATTTTTATATAGCTCATCTTTTGTCATTTCTCTTAGTTCTCCGCTTTTTTTATCTAAAATAGCATTTGTAATTAATTCATCAGAAAATATCATTGTTTCAGAGTCCCAAGGTGGATAAAATAAAGTGGGATTTTCTTTAAAATCTTCATAACTTGTCGTTACTGGTTGTGCGATATTTTCCATATTTTCTTTATTATAAATATAAATTACTTGCATTTAATATCTCTCCTTTTCTTTTTTATTTATATACTAATTTAAGAATTTGCATGAAATTATAGAGATTAATCTCGAGATTATAACAATTAAAAATGTTCTTTAACTATTGAATTTATTGATTTTATAGTTAGTTAAGGATTTAATCTAATTTTCTCCAAATTCAAACAGATTTTCTAATAATTTCTATTTCCACGTTGCAAATATTGTATAAGACACTGATATATTTGTTCCTGTCGGCGAATTACTTCTGATTTTTACTTTATTGCTATCTATAATTTCAGATGTAGCAGTATATACATTGTCATAACTTAATACAGTCAACGTTATACTTTTTATTTTTTTGAATGAAATCGGCAATGTGTTGATATAACCAGTTGAATTGGCTGTTCCACCACCAAAAATTATCATTAGACCATTTGAATATTTGATGTAATTATCGCCCATTTCAAACAAATTTTCTAATCTGTTCGCAGTTTGATAGTCGCTAATCGGAATAAATTTTGTACTTTCATAGTATGTCAATTCATTCTGAACGGTCGGAACTACCATTTGCTTATTTACACTATCAAAGTAAGCTGTTCCCACTTTCTTAGTTCCTGCTGTACTCAATAAACCTCCAAATTCTGCTCCCATTAGTTCTGCTCTATCTTTTAACATCAGATAGTTTTCATCCGCATATTTTTTCGTAATATATGTTATGCTTGGGTCTATCACAGCTGTTATATTTGTTACTTGATCTACTATAATCGTATCTACATATTCTATTTCAACTATATTATTCGCTGAAAAAGGGGGAATAAAATCCGGATTGGTAGAAATGTTATAAGCATATAAAATCTCTATCTCATCATCACCTTTTGCAAATACTCCTAGTTCTTTAATATAAAAGCCTGTTATCAAATCTTGATTACTTAATAATGCAGTAAGTTCACATTGTCCACCTTTTGTATTTATATTCAACAACGCTAAATCTTTTTTAGGATTTACAAGTGCTGTCATACTTCTCGCGTCAACACTTGACGTTCCATCACCTATTTGCATTTTAGTAAATTCTATTTTCCCGCCAGATAAACCTTTTGCTAATAATTCTCTTCCTTTTTCGGTTAATATATAACCATTAAATTTTGCCATTTTCCCTCCTTATTTTATTAAATATCTTGTTCTGTGAGTTATTCCAATTACATTCGATAATTCAGAATTTGGAATAATAACATTAGTAGAGCCTAGATTATATTTAATCTTGTATTTTTTGTAATTTCCAAAGCACAAATTTTCCTGTTGATTTCTTAAAAATCTTAAGGATTCTAACCAACTCCGTACATTTTTATATTCATTGACTACTTTTATTACTTTTAAATAGTCATTCTGGTCTTTTAAATCTCCCGTAGTATTAATTTTAAAATATCCTGGATTACCACCATACTCAAACCATTCTTTAATTTCTGAATTTCCAAAAAGTATATCGCATATAGACTTTATACTCCCTAGAGTTCCTTTATTAAAATGTGAAATTATTGATTTCCTTACAAGTTCTCTTTTTTCTTCTATAGTTGTACTTTCCCCTATATAATCAACATGATATTCCCAAAGTAGATAATCAATCTCCGTTTCATTAAGCTTACCCATATCCAAAAAAAAATTGTTCATTATTTCTAGATGCCGTTTATCAAGAGCATAGTTAATGCTCTCATAAATCAATTTAGTTGTTTTATCTGTCAGAGTTGATTTTGCAGCTATATCAGTTAATCTTAAATCATTAATCCGTATCATAGTTCCTCAACTCCCAGATAGTTGTTAGTGCTACTGTTATTGATTGCTACTTGATTAAAATTCAACTTTTGAAAAACTGGATTTCTCAATACTATCCTTTTAACTCCTGCAATTTTCAATCTCTTTACCAGCTCATCAGGATTAATATCTCTACCAATCTTTTCTTTCTGCCATGCTATAAATTCTTGTACAGCTTTCCCTACATTTTCTTTAATTACATTCACGAGCGTTTCATTCTCTTTGTCTATGTAATAATCAAAATCTATAGAGTAACTTATTATATTCGGTTCTTTTATTGTAAGATTATCAGTTAGTGGTCGTATATTTTCATCATTTAAAACTTCACTAACTTTTCTTTTTAGCTCTTGAGAAACTATTCCGTTTTCAGTCCATACATAAATATCTACAGATGTAGCACTCGGAGAATGTACTTTTACATCAATAATATTACTACTTGCTGATTTACTCCAAAATGCATATGCTCCATAACTTCCAGCAGTTGTAAAACTTTCTGGAATTTCTCTTATTCTTTCTCTATAGCTTTCATCAATTTCTATATCACTTCCGTTATTGCTGACTGTTATATTCTCCGCTTTATAGTAATGCGGGAATATGTCAACCATATTTTTAATCTGACCTACAGGAATATCATTCCCAACAGTTCCGACAGTTGTACATGTAGCCGTTCCGTCTACCGACAGATTCCCTTTTGGTACCTTATATTCTTCATCTGTTGCAAAATATAGCTCATTATACTGTATTCGTGAGTTTTTAGGGATAACTATATCTGTACTCTGTACAGATGATATATAAAATCTAAATGTGGCGATAGCAGGCTGTTCTTTTAGTCTTAATCCTCTAGTTCCATATAATTCACCTTTAAGATCCAGTCTTTTATCCCTTGCATACCTCAAATAGTTTTGCTTGATATCATCATTATACTTTTCTTCCCTCAGAGCCATCATGTAAGCTACTGTACTAAATATAAGAGTTTCTGGACTTGCTTCTGTCAATTGTCGTCCACTTAGTTCTTGAAATTTATCAATCATGTTTTTCTTCATTTCCCACGCATCCGAATCAATAATTTCATAATTTTCATACTCTGTGCTCATTTACTGTATCACCTCAATTCCTAATATTATTTCAAAATTATTGTTGTATATATCTGTCATTTCAATCTGCGTACTTCTTAAAATTGCTCTCGGTTCATACTTTCTGAAAGATTCCAGCAGCTGAGATGTTATCCTGTTCTCAACTACGGTTATATTTTTATCGACTAAATCAGAATCAAAGCTAAAATCCCGATTCAAGGGCTGTTCTTCCTTGTAGACACGTAATAACATTCCTACATTAGCTATGACTTCCTCAAGGGCATTTTTTGGGGCATAATTTATTTCCTGATCTGATCTGACATATATCATTACATACCTCCTATTTGATTACGTAAAAAATTAAGTAGTATGGTTCTGTCTACCTCATCTAACTTATCTGCATATCTTATCATTTCGTTTACCTTATCAGCAGTTATCATGCCTGCTCGTATCAGATCCATCAGCTCGTCAATTTTTGCGTCTTTTTTTATCTTTTCGAGCTGTGCCAGTATTTCATTCTTCTTGTTTTCAGCTATCTCTATAGCCTTGTCTACTTTTTCAAGTATCTCATTTACCTTATTCCCTATGTTTTCTGCAAACTCATGCAGTTTCGTCTTCTGCTCAATCTCTACAGCTTCCTGTACTTCTTCCGTTAAAGTCTCTTTTGCTTTTTCCTGAGCTTTAAGAGATTCGATTATCTGATTATATTTTTGAGGATTGTCGATGTATTCCCTCAATGTGAGGTCTAGCTCCACGATATCAAATGTTCCGTCATCCTTGTTAAAATATGAGTTTTTTTCCGACATCCCTGTTATTACAAAAGGGAATGCCCCAAATGTCTGTCCTCCGAATGTCAGGTATGCATATTCTCCAAATTCCCACATCGTTTTTATGTCATTTAACTGTTCTGATAAAGAGGTCTCAGTTATCAGAGATGATATTAAAGTGATACTCAAGCTTACTTCTGCCAGCTCTCTTCCCTGATGTCTTATCATCCCTGGTCCGTATATTGCAGTATGTTCCGATATCTTAGACTTATGCTCCCTGCTAATCTGGTTATTGACTGATGTCACCTGTTTTTCAGATACATTAAATACTATCCTTCCAAAACTTCCTATCATTCAGGCACCTCCGTCTTATCTCCACCTTTCGTGATCCCGCTATGTTTGTGTGTATTAAGATTAATACTTCCACCTGTTATCGTAGTTCCTGAAACGGTTAAATCTCCGTTAATAACTATTTTCCCAATATTCAAAGTTAATGTACCGCTGTCATAACTCCAGTTGCTTCCATCTGAAAAAGTTCTTTTAACTTCATTTTCCCCGGAACTCCCTCTCATCGGACAGCCCAGCACAACTCCCTGTTCAGGAAATTCAGAAAAGAATAAGCAATATACTGTCTGTCCAACTTTCAGCATATAGTTATCAGAGTGGCTTTCTGAATAAGGGACTAATATATTAAGCCAGTCTGTCGTCTTTTCATCGTCTCCTAATAACAGTACCCTTACTTTCCCTTTCTTCGTGTCTATATCACTTACTTCACCTGCCTTTAATATCATTCTGTTTATCCTCCTTTCAAAAATTTATAATAAAAAATCACAATCTTTTACGACTGTGATTTTATTTTATTATGCTATTTTATTTTTTAGTATTTCTCTAAACTTTTCTATTACATGCTCAAAATATCTAAAACTTTCAACTTGTTTACTGCTATGTCTCGATTTATCATAAGCCCAATAGCCGTATTCATCTGTTTTTAAGTTATGCTCGTTTGCAAGTCTACCAACCATATTTCCTGATATTCCAAGTATATTTCCTAATTCTGTTGCTGTGTATGTTTTTTGCTCCAATCTTGGTAATGGTAAAATTTCATTATCAGCTAAAGTATTCGCTGCATATACATTCAATATTTCTTTAAATTTTGGATTATCTATCTGTGTTGCAAGTTTTGAAAACTCCTTCGATATTCTCGCTCTACTGTTTCTATCCATTATTTCAAGTCTTTTCTTTTGTGCTTCTGTCTGTTTTATCTCTTTTATTACTGTTTTTAGTGTGAAATAACTGTCTACGAGCATATCTTGTATTCTCCAACTTAACTCATCTTCAAAAGGTTTCGTTAATTTCAAATATCCTCTTTCAGTATAAAGTACAATTTCTTTAACATTATTAGGTATAAATTTCTGAATCGTTTTAAAGGATTCAGAAAATTCATCACGATTTAAAACATAATAATCTTTTTCTAATTCAAATTTCTCTTTATTATTTTTAAATATTTCATTTACCTTTGCTACATTTCTTTCATGAAGTTTTGCTATATCCCAAGCCGTTACTACTCTTTGACCGTTCCATTCTTTTACTGTTAATTCTTTATTTTCTATTTTTATTAAATTCATATCATTTTCTCCTTATACTATATAATTATGCTGTTGCTTCTTTTTTTACTGTTCCAAAATTTTTTTACAACTTCATTGATTAAATCATTTGCTCTATAATATTCTTCTTTTAATGCATCTACATACTCTAAAAAATTTTCTTCTAACTCTAATGCTAAATTAACATCATTATTTTGTAAAATTTCCATAGCTTCATCAAATGATTTCAAAAATCTCTTATGACTTTTGATTAATCTTTCATTGTAATTTTCTAACATTTCTTCAGCAATTTTAAATTTTAAATTGTTTTTCATAAATTTTCCTCCTAAAAATATTGATTTTTTGGAGTTTATACAGTATAATAGAGTTGGTGGCAACTATTATAGTTGTATAACTCCTTGTGTAAAAGCAGGGAGTTTTTTTATTTGAGTTTTTGATGTAAATCTTCTATCGCTTTAACAATAGTATTTGCTCTTGTTGTATTCAACTTTTCAGAGCATTCAGAGATTAAGTCCAATTCTTTTTGAGATACTCTTATATGAATGCTTCTATCTCTTTTTTCTTCTTTTATTGGTCTACCTGCTCCAGCTCTTACTCCACCATGATTATTTGCGTTTGACATTTTCCCTTGCTTTCTCTTACCACTTTATGATATACTTAGAATATAAGGAGAGGTGGTAAGCCACTCTCCAAAATTCTTTTATGCTTGCCTTAATCTTCGATTAGGGCTTTTATTCTTTCTTCGGCTTCCTTCAAGTCTTTACTGGTCTTTATAATTTCCAGTATCGATTTGACAAAGCTTTTGAATTGCTTATCCGTCATACCTTCCATATAGTCTCCTTTCTACTCCTTACCTAGTAATTTAGTAGCCTTATCTTAACTACATAGATAGTATAACATATATCTTGTTATTTGTCAACGCTTTTTTCAAAATATTTTTACTTTTTTATACTATATTCTCTCAATCAATATTTTTAGGTTTCTCACAGTCATATTTAATTCCCATTGTCCATGTCATTTTATTTTTTCTTAGCAGCTTCCTTTTTCTTCTGCTCTTCGATTGTCTGCTGTCTTGCGTTTTCTGTCGCCTTTTCCCTTGCCCCGACCATCAGGCATTCAAGGTCGCAGGAATAGTCCCCAGTGATGGAATGGGTGACTTTTTCTATGACATATTTACCCTCAAACTTGCCCCAGGATTCGTCCAGTTCAATTATCATGCCAGCCATGTATTTAGTGCTTCCGTCTACTGTTAACGATACCTGATGTTCCTGCTTCAGATTTTCTTTTAAAGTCTTCTGTGCGACCTTTTTAGCCGTGCTTTTCCCTTTCGTCTTTACTTTCTTAGTTTTTGTTTTTTTAGTCCGTGTGTTCTTATTTCCAGCCTTATTTTTTAAAGTCTGCTTAGAACTGTTATATTTGCTCATCTGATGTAGTCACCTCATTTCGCTTTTCCAGATCCTTCTTCGTGATTATTTCCTTAATCACTTTTTTCTGATCAGGGTCATAATAGCTGACTTCGACAGTATCATATATCCCTTTATTTTTTTTCTTCAGACTAAAACTTCTTATCCTGGAATCCTTGATGTTAAATATTTCTATTGTATCGTTTTTTTCCATTTCCTCATCATCAAATATGATGATCTTGTCGTCTGATACCTTCATATTTAACCCTGTTTCTTTCACAATTCGGTCAATAAAGACCAAATCTGTTTCCTGATTCTGGTCAAGACGGGCAAAAAACTCATTATCGCAGTATATTTCAGCACTCATCTCATGCCTGTTAGCTATCTGAGTCACAAGCTCCTTTAAAGTTACATTCTCCCAGGCAACAGTATTCTGCTGGTCTCTGATGTTTTGATCAAGAGGCAGGGCAATACATTTAAGATTCAATCTGTCATTATCAAATGTTGGCTCGTCTACATAAAATGTTCCTAAATCCAAAAAGTTGGATTCATTTCCATTTTCTTCATAGATTCCTACTAACAATTGTGCATTTTCATCAGGATACCACTCCTTAAGCCATCGATAATCCAGATTTTCCAGTTCCAATTCCAAATCATCTATTGCATTTTTGGAATTATCAGTATAATTTAAAGAGGATATGGAATGTGCTATCTCGTCTGAAATATCTACTTTGTTAAAAATAACTATAACCCTTATGTTCCTTGCAAAATCCATTAAATATCAGCCTCTTTTCCAAGGAGGGAGTTTGGAAACATCCTGGACTGTATTTTCCTTAAATTCAGGACAGATTATGGGGATCCCCGCACTGAATACTGATATGTCTATCAGATTCAGGTTAGCTCTTATGAGCTTATGAAAATACTGTTCTTTTCCATAGATCTTATAAGCTATCAGATCCCAAGTATCTCCTGATACTGTCCTGTATACTCTAACTTTAGCCATTATCCAAAACTCACTCTCCTTTTCCTGTTATCTCTTTCCCTCAATATCCTGTTTACTTCTTTTGCAATGTCAACAGGGCTGTTATTTCCACCTATTATCTGTATTGTTATGTTGTCTCCACCAAAAGACGTATTTCCTCTATTTTTAATTTCAGAAACTCTATTTTTAAGATTGCTTACCTTATCTCTCAGGGTGCTTCGAGTCTGGGCGTTATTTAATATTTGTGTTCCTTTCGGGAGATTCAAAAGCATTTCACTCTGTGCCAAGAATGGGTTCTGTCCTGGAATCTTGATTAATTCTGCTCCACGTTCTGCAACAGTTGTTAATCCGCCTTTCCAATAGTTAGTTCCTGCATAGTTCATGCCTAGCTGATAATGGTTTATATTCTGTTGCTGTTCTTTTTTTACTTTATTTTTTCCTAGATTTAACATATCACTAGCTGCCCCTTTAAGAGCATTCCATTTATCACTAAACCAATCGAATAAGCCGCTGAGTATCTGTTTTGCCCCATCAACAAATCCACTCATTCCACTCTTAATAGCTTCCCATATGCCTTTAACTATTCCAGGTATTTCATCCCATTTTCCAGTAAAAAAAGCAATAAACAACTTAAATATACCCTTCCATACTTCTATTGCTGCCTTAAAACTGCTGCTTATCATTTTCCATATTCCCTTGACTAAGGCAACAAAAAATTTAAAGTCTGCTATAACACTTCTCACAAAGGCGGTAACAAATATCTTCATTACATCAAACACATCCATTGCCGTATTCTTAATCCAAATCCAAGCACTAATTGCCGCATATTTTATTGTTGCCCACATCTTATTTACAAAGTCTCTGAATGTTTTGCTTTTATGATATAGCACTACAAGTATTGCTATCACTGCTATTATTGCTATAATTATCATTCCTACAGGGTTGGCTACAAAAGCTGCTTTTATTGCAACACCAATCATTTTGACAAATTTAATGAGCCCCATAAATGCTTTTCCTATTCCTAATACCCCTTTTACTACCCCACTAGATATCAATTTAAAGACATTTCCTATTTTAGACCCTATCGAAAAAATCACACCTATTTTTGAGAATCCCGTATGCAAAAAATTAAAAAACTTAAACAATGGGACACCAACTTTTACTGCTGTAGCAATTCCAGCTGAAAATAAAGCTACGATTCCTACAGCTTTCATGATTCCTCCTACTAATTTTGGATTTTCTTTTACCCAATTAGCAATATTTTTAATAACTGGTGTCATTTGTTCAGCAAGATTTTTTATAGTAGGAGCTAATGCAAGCCCTAAATCTGCTAAAGTATTCATCATCTGATTTTTAACCACTTTCAGCTGAGTTCCTAATGTTTTCATCCGATTTTTATATTCATTTTCAACAGCTCCATTCGCCATTGACGATTTAGATTTATCCAAATTTTCTTTCAATAAATCCAATTGATTTACCATTCCAGTTACACTGTCTATCGCCTGAGTACCGAATATGTCTTTAATAGTCGAAGCCTGTAAATGTTTAGGTAATTCTTTTATCCTTGACAATACAGTTAGTATAGTACCTTCCCCATCTTGTACCATATTTTTCGCTACAGTTTCTGCTTCCAATCCAAGCTGCTTAAAAGCTCTCGTCTGTGAAGCCGTTGCACTTTTTCCAGCCATCAGGTCAGTATACAGAGCTTTTAATCCAGTTGCCGCAACTTCTGGAGTTTTTCCGATTGATACCAAAGTCGCTCCAAATGCTGCAACTCCTTCTCTTGATACTCCCGCCATATCTCCCAGAGAAGCCACTCTTTGGGAGATTTCGGCTATTTCTTTTGCTTTAGATGCCGTATTGTCAGACAAATAATTTACAGTATCCATATACTTAAATAACTCATCTTTTCCCAGATTTAGTTGTGCTTTAGTTTTTGCTAAAAATTCTCCTGATTCTTGAGTTGTTAAATCAAAAGCTACAGCCATTTGATTTGCTTTCTTAGTATATTCAACAATATCTTTTCCAGCTATTCCAGATTGTGCTAATGAACCAGCTATTTCAAATACTTGAGGTTGGCTCAATGGCGAATTGTCAGAAATTTTCCTTAATTCTGCATAATATTTCTGAGCTTCGTTTCCTAACATTTTTCTTAAATCAGCTTGACTCTCTTCTACATCCATGTATATTTTTAATGGGGCAACAGCCATGGCTCCTGTTACAGCACTTACTTTTGCAGCTTGATCTCCATATTTAGATAAATTGTCTAGATTTTCATTTCTTCTTTTATAATTTTCATCTATCCGTCTCAATTTTTGTTGTTTTTCAATACTTTTTGTTGTTTTTTCAACAGTTTCTCTATATGCTTTTAAACTTCCGTGTTCTGAATCGATGGCAATTTTAGCTCTTCTGTATGCTTTTTCTGCTTCTGTTTTTTTAGTAGCTAGATTTTGTACTGCTTTTTCTTGTTGCTTTATTTTTTGAGCCAATTTTTCATTACTTTGTCCATTTTTTTCATGTGCTTCTTTTAATTTTCGTAATTTTGTAACAGCAGCAATCCATTCTTTTCCCACAGAAACATATGCTTTAGTTAACTGTTCCATTCTTCTTATTTCATCTTGTTTTGTTTTATTATTATGCATGATTTGCGACAATTTTTTATACTTGTCTCCTAAATCAGACATTGCTTTACCAGTTCTTGCTAACCCTGTAAGAGCACCGCCAACCGCCGCAGTCATTATGATTCCAAGTTCCATATTCTTAGCCATTATTTATTGTCCCTCCCTCCTGTTGTTTTTAACTATTTTTTGTGGTATACTATCAATATAAAATATTTAATTAGGTGATTATTATGAAAGAAAAAAAATCTAATAAAATTAGTGAATTTAATAAAATTAATAGAGAGTTTCATAAATCTATAATCCTTTCCTTTGTGTTTGATTTTTTCGAATTTTTATATTTACTTCCTGCAGCCTTACTATCGCTATTTATTTTATTTATTTTATTCATATTACCGACATTATATTTGTTAGGTGTCTTTAAATAATTCACAGGTGGCTTGCGAGCCTCTTTTTTTATTCCTTACTTTTTTCATACCTCATCTCTGCTTCCTGTATAAGTTCCTCTGCCCTTGTCTGCCAGTATTCCAGTTCATACAAGCTACAGGACATAAGTGTCTCGTAGCTCATATTCATACTGCTTTTATATTCATTTTCATAATTAAGTGCCTCAAGTATGTCGGTAACAATATCCAGAAGCTGTATTATCTCTATTCTTCTGTCACTGTTTCTTCCTCTTGTGCTTCCGTTTCCTCTGTCTCTGTATTCTCTGTATCCTCTTCTGAAACCAAGCCTGTGTTCAAAAAACCCCTTGTCTTATTAAGTACAGTAAGAAAGTCTTTACCTTTTAATTTCAGCAAGTCCCCATACTTAAATCCTGATGCCTTAGCAGCAACAGTCAAAAGCCATCCGTCTTCAAGTTCCTTAACCGTTACCCCCTTATTCCTCAGCTTATATTCCTTTTCTGCCAGTATAAGGTCGTTTCCTGTCAATTCTTCCAGATTTAGCACTATCTGATTTACTGTTTTTCCCCCTATGTTATATTCACTTCCTAATTTTATTATTTCTGCCACTTTTTATCCCTCCTATATTAATCCTAAAAATCTTCTCAGTTTTGCATTTGTTGCTCCATTTATATTGCTTATGTTATTAAGTACATCAATCTCAATTATAGTTCTTCCACCTATAGTGAGCTTATAGTATGTGCAGCCTATATCAAAGCTTGTCTCCATCTTGCTTCCAGGTTTCCCTTTAATCCCATCCATTTTCTTAATCATTCCCTTGAAAGTGGCATCTATATCACCCAGACCTACTCCATGAGTAGCTCTGTTTGTATACTGGTATGCCCCTTTAAATTCAACTAAAAGCGGTTCCTCATTATTAAATCCGATTAAGGAATCGTCAACCGTATCCATCTTGATTTTGGCTTCCAATTTTTTAAATCTTCCAATCAGTGGCATTTCTACTTCCGCAGCTAATCCCATCTGTTCGGATGTAATAGTCGCATATTCAATATTCGGCAGTTCTACTTCTCCCGTTCCAGCCATATTACTTGATCCATTTATATATATCTCACCATCTATTAGACCATTTGGTATCTTATTCTTTGCCATCTAGTTATCCTCCTATCCTTTCAAATTTTCAGCAAACGCCGTCAGGGCATTCACATCATATTTCTTTTTAAATGTCATTGATTTTAACCCAGGTATTATTCCAAGATTTATAATCCATGTTATGTCACCATTTATAACATTGATTAGGTTATTGTCCTCGGCTGAAAGTTCTGCACTTGCAGCTAAAAAATTATTTGTCGCAACCAGTGAATTTAGTCTTATATTCATTGATTTTGTTACTGTTTCTGCTAATTTCAACGAGAATTTTTTATCAACCTTGTCAAAATAACTTATTACAAGCTCATTTCCTATGTATTTAAACATTCTCCTGGAATATGAAAATTTATCCTTCGGATCTGTTGCAAGAGGGTTCTTTGCCGTTTCAGTTCCCCAACATCTCCAACCTTTAAAGTTTATAGCGGTAATTACCCCATTTTTATTTAAGAAATTCGCCTGTTCTTCCTTGTCCAGTCTTATTTCCTCAAAATGCCCTTGGGCATTCTTATAAAACAATGAATCCATCTTATACGCATAGTTGGATGGAGATTGCGATGGTATTCCATCATTTTCACTATCTACTAGTAAAGATAATGCAGCATAATGTAATGAATGGTGATATATTTTTCCTGCAAGTCCTATTTTTCCATATAGTATTATTTGGTCAGGATCTAGTATGTTTGCACTTTCTTTCCAAGCAGGTATTTCATCATATTTTTTATCAAAAGGTGCGTTAATCAACGGAATTGCTTCAAACATCCCACCGTTTATATTTGCCGCCTTTGTTTCCATTACCGCTGCAACATCTGACTCGTGCGAAAAGTCAGGTATATCAATAAATGCCGGAAGTTCTGAATATTTAAGAAATATCTCATTCACAAGCTCCATCCCTGTTCTTTTCATCGTGTTTGTATCATATCCTCCTATAGCTTCAAGCTTTGTGACTTTACTTAAATCTGCTTCCTCATATTCTATGTCAATCTTTGTTCCTGAAGACGGATTTGCGAATATTTCAAGCCCTTCTGATGTCCACACTATCATAGCGTCAGCTATAACTTGAGATGTTGCATTATCTTTAACTACTAAAGTGTCAGTTATTATCTTATGATTTTTCACAAGTGCTCTTCCGGATTTTAGTTCAATCCCCTGTTCAGTTTTCTGTGAAGTCTTATGCTTTGTAGGGTCAAATATATTTACAACAAATAGCGGACCTACAGCATATAATTCAAAAAATATTTTAATTGCCTGGGAAATACTAAAGTCTAAATCATAAGTATCCCCAAAATATTCTATAGCTTCCTTATATGTAGCTATCCTGGTTATCTCATTTATTTTTCTGTTCGCAACCTTTATCTTATGTATTGGTGCGGTTCCGACAATAAAATGTCCATAATCCAGTACCACTGGTAAATTAATATCCGACGCTACTTCACTTTGATATGTTCCATGCTTATAAGCCATTAATTATCCCCTCCTATTCCATTTCTTAATTCTTCAGTCAGTTTTCCCAATAATATTCCGTTCTTTTCAACTCCTGATAATCCTTCAACAGGAATCAGGAGCTTTTCCAGTAACGGATACTTTCCTTTTAATTCCTCTATCTTATCCCCAAAATAGACGCTACCTTTCTGGAATCCAAATTCAGGTAAGTCTACATTTCCTCCAAGATAGATATATCTTTTATGTTCCATTTTTCCTCCTTTATTTAACAATTCTTCTAAATGTTTCTATTTTAGATGTTATCGGCTCTGCATATACCGTAAATGAGATTCTTGAATAAAAATACGGTTCAGAAGCGTCACTGTGGAAAGTTACTTTAAACTCTCTTGTCTGGTCAACCGCAAAACTTCCGTCCCTGGTACTCTCTTCAAGTAGTTTTTCTCTAATATAGTCTCCAATAGCAAGGTTCTTAAGATAGTCTTCTTCTTTTTCTTCTTTTGTTCCTATCCATATTTCAAATTCTGCAAAGCTGTTATAGTCATTAAAGTTTTCCCGTTCCTGAGAAAATTCTGTAGCACGTAATATTATAAAAGGAAAATAATCATTAGTTTTTTTTCCGTTTTCTCTATCTTCCAGCTTGTTGGAAGGCAAAAAACCACGATAAACGTTAAACCCTTTTCCTTCCATTATAGGCTGCAGGAAATCATATAAATGTTTTTCGGTATGCTGTATCATTTTAATAACCTCCCCAGTTCATGTTCAAACCTTATATTGAATTTTTCTTCTGCGAATCCCTGCAGATATTCCAGTATCGTCATTTCTCCCAGCATTTGAGGTGCAGAAGGTCCTTTTAGTCGCTTTATTGGCAAAGATTTAGCACTAGTCCTTTTAAATGCTCCAAGTCTACCATCATGATAGGCTATGAAAGCATTTGGTAAAACACCACCTTCTCCTTTTTTCACTACCGGTCTTACCGTCTGTTTTCTTTTTCCTCTTTTTTTGGGGGTCAATTTAAAGTGATCTAATCCTATAACACTTCCACTTGAGTAGATTTCTCCTCTTAAATTTCCACTGTTCGCTCTGAATAATTTTATATTTTCTGATAGTTTATTTCTTTTAACGGTATATTTTGCAGTAGATTGCCTCAACTGTTCAGTTTTTGTCATTTCTAAAGTACGATTTATAGCATGTGCTAAGGATTTAGGGAGCTTTGTAGGAAACTCTTCCAAAATACGTTCTATCTGCTCTATCTGCCCATTATCAAGTTTTATTTCTATCATCTAAATCTCCTCATATCTTGCCAAATCTATCTCATGCATTCCCATATCAAATTTACTAAGCACCACTTCATAAGTCTTTCCGTCAAGAGTCATTTCTTCCCCTGGATGTGGTCTGATTCTCAAGTCATTTTCTCCAACAAAAAGAGTAAATCCTTCCTGAAACGTTCCTTCTTCAGTGGAAATAAGTCCATTTTTCTGCTTATTCTGAAATTTCTCTTCATCAATTACACATTTTATTTCTCTGCCGTTAAACATGTGCGTAGTTCCGAATTCTTCGAGATTCAGAAATACATTATTAATATCATTGGCAACCATTTCTTTAAAATTCATAAACTTCACCTATTTTAAGTTTTTCTTATTTTTCCCTGATTTATTCAGCTTTTCATCATTTGTTTTAGTATTTTCTTCTGAGTTTTCTTCATTTTCAGAAGTTTCAGTAGATACTACTTCTTCAGCAGTATCTACTTCTTTCTCCGTTTCTTTTATTTCTTCTATCAGTTCTCTCTCAAGACAATTTTCAGCTACTGATTTTTCTAATATATCTACATCCTGTCCAGGTACATAGGATGTTCCATCATAAATTAAAGATTTTAATACCTTATATTTCATATCATTCCTCCTACTTAACTTTTAATACTTTTAAAGATTTAGTATTTATAGGCACTAATACAGGCTTTGAAATAGTCCGTATGGATACAGTATCATTTTCTTCATTTTCATAAGTTCTAGGTATCATTTCCCCTCTAATAAGACCATTCTTTATTGTACTTTCAGCTGCAAATTTAACTATATTACCCTTTGGAGCAAGTAATGCGGTATATTCAGGAACAAGTTCCTTTGTTTTAATGATTCCATTGGAATCTTTGTAGTCATAATATTCCTGATACTCGTATATATCCAGCCCAAGCGATGTCAATGTCCCTATATAGATTACCCCATTTACATTTTCTGTTTCAGGTCTAACCTGCCCAACGTAATAATTTCTGAGGTTCATTAATTCCTTAACTTTTTCATTGTTTTGGAATAAGTCAGAAGCTTTAGGGTCTAATATAACAGCATTCGGTCTTACTCCTCCTGCCTTAGTTATGTCCCTCAATGCAGATTTCAAATCATCAATAGGGTTAGAATTTGCATTATCCCAAGTAACTGCTAACTTAATTTCATGTTCCTTTGGTTTTGTATCAAAATAATCAATCCTATCCTTTACCCCTTCTCCTTCCGAAGTAAATGTTAGATTATATAATACTTCTGCTGCACTTGCTTCCATTCTTCTCTGTATCTGTTCAGTCTGTTCCGTGAAAGTTTCAGCTAATTTCTTCCTTTTTTTATCTTCAGGACTTAAAGGATTGAAAGGATTTTCTCCAGCAGCTCTTTCAAATGCGAATTCATCCGCAGTAAAAGTCTTTTTTGGTGCTATCTTATAAGGCTTAAAAGTTCTTCCAGAAAATGTTTCCTTTGGCATTTCCTGTCCATCAACATATCTGTTTACAAAAGGTGCCATAAATCTATGTCCATTCTTAAACTCAACCTGTATTTCTTCCTTGTCTATAGTCTCTCTATCTCCGAAAAACGTATCATATAAAAACGTTTTTGGTTTCGGCATATTCTCCACTACTAAAAATAATGCTCTTAATGTCAAATCTAATATCATTATGCTTTACCTCCCAAATTTCTTAAATATATGTTCCTATCCATACAAAGTTCGACAACCTTATCTTTTGTGGCAGTTCCGAAATTAACCTTTTCAATGTTAAATTCTCCTTCTGTATATACTACAGTCTTTGTTGCTCCATTTGTAGCATCCGCAGCCTGAACCACTATTCCAAACACTTTTCCTGTATCTGTTATTATTGCTCCTGTCTTATCTACTATATCCCCTCTTTTTACTTTTCCAGTTGCTAGTTTAAGTTCTTCAGTAATAAGCTCCTTATTTCCCACTATCAGATGGTCACTTTCCAATACATAATCCATTTTCATTATTTTATCCCTCCTTTAAGCATAGATAGTATTCTATCCGCTTCTTCCTTGTCTTTTTCTTCCTGTGATTTATTTACAGCAGGAACTGCTCCCATAGGTGGATTCTGATTTCTGTAGTCTTCTGCTGTATTTTTATTATTCGCTTCAGGAATTATATTAACTTTATTATTCAATTCTCTTATTAAATCAACAGCTATTTCGCTTGCATTTTGTAGAGTTTCAAATTTTGCTTTATTTACTGTATCGCTTTCAACTCCCAGTTCTTCAAGTTCTTTAATCCTGTTCCTTTCTTCAGTTTTCCCAAGTTCCTTTCCTTCGTTTACAATTTCATTGTAAATTTCAGGATATTTCTCTTTCAATTCTTCCTTATTCACTATATCTTCCTCCTTGTTTTTATTATTTATATTTCCAGCAAGTTTAAAATTCTTAAAACCTGCCATATTAAATACCATTCCATTAGATAAAACTTTATTATTTATAGTTTCGATATCAGTATTTTCTATTATCTCATCAATAAATCCGTATTCTTTAGCTTCTGTTGCACTAAACCAGCTTTCCTTATCCATTAATTCTGATAATTTTTCCTTATCTAGTCCTGTTTTTGATACATAAGTTTCCATGATACTGTTTTTAACTTTAGATAGTGTTTCTGCCATCTTTTCAAAATCTTTTTCATCTCCAACTGCTACTGTCCACGGATTATGAATCATAAAAAGGGCATTTTTAGGCATTTTAACAACATCACAGGCACTTGTTATAATCGTTGCGGCACTTGCAACAATCCCGTCTATATAAGCTGTTGTTTTAGCTTTATGTCGTTTAAGTGCATTAGATATAGCTATTGCCGCTGTTGTTCCTCCACCATTAGAATTTATATTAATGATAATATTATCAACATCTAAGTTTTCAAGATTATGTACAATTTCTTTCGAGGAAATATCTTCCCAAAAGCTGTCTCCTATATCTCCATATAGGGTCATTTCAGCACTCTTATTTTCCTTATCGACTTTAAGATTCATTATCTTCATTTTCATCTTTGTATTCAATTGTGCTGGCACTTAATATCACTCCCTTCTTTTCTAATATTTTGTTTTCTCTTGCTATAATTCTTACATTCTGCTCAAAATCACCCCCATTCAGCTCAGCAACTTCTTTAGTTCGTGTAGAAAGCCCGTTATTTATCTTAACCACAGAAGCATTTGCTTCTTTAAGCGGATCTATTTGACCTTGAGATGGTCCATTCCAAATAGCTTTAGAATATGCTTTTCTGACAAGGATATCATCATTAAAATTCGTTATTTCAATCCTTTTCAAATATATTGCTTCTTTAAGCCATTCTTCGTAAACCACTCTACAAAAATTTCTTGCAAGCCACTCCCTACGTTTTCTAAAATGCTTCCAAGCTTCCATAAGTGCGGCTCTACTTGCAGAGTAACTGCTTGTAAAGTGCATTACTAAAAGTTCATAAGGAACTCCAAGACTGCTTCCTATCTGTCTTAAAATAGCTGTCATAAACGGGTCAAACTGTGCATTTGGTCTCGCAGGATTTACGGTATTAGCTCTTTCTCCTGGGTTCAATTCAACAATTGCTCCATTCCCAAGTTCTAAATTATTTCCTGTCTGATCCACTTTCTCACTTTCATCTATGTTACTCAGTTCTCCAAGGCTTGCTTGCTCTATTCCGTCTGTTTCTATGAATATTGTCAACATGCTACTTATTACGGCACTCATTAGCTCTGCATTAGTGTATCTGTCCAGCTGTTTCAAACTCTCCATGACAGGTGATAATATTGGAACTCCTCTGACCTGATTTGGTCTTTCTAAAAGTGCCAGATGGATTATATTTAACTGTCCTTTATCCCCATAAACAGGAATATATCTATAGTCATTCCCAAAATTGTTGTCATTTGGATGTTTTTCTAATACATAATATCCGGCAATTCTTCCATTATTATCAATCTGCACTCCCTCAACTACACTATTATCATTCTTTTTATCATTAGGAGTGGCTATTCTATCTGGTTCAATTACTTCAAGTTTTAATTGGTAAGGCATATCAGGAGTTTCAAAATAGCAAAGGTACACCAGGCACTCCCCATTTAATAGAGTTGTCAAAAAAACTAAGTCCTGCACTCCGTAAAAATCTAAAAGTCCTGTTTTTTCCATTTTATAATCTGCCCATAAATCAAATTCATTTTCTATTCTGCTTTCCAATGTTTCTATTTCAGTATCATCTATTCCAAGTATTCCTACATCAATTGCAGATTTCAGTTTAAGTCCTGCACCAATTACATTTGTCTGCATAGTCTGCAATGCTCCTCTTGCTATAGCTCCTCCCATATACAAATCCCTGGAACGTTCAACAAGCTTATTTCTATATTCATAGATGTCTGTTTTCGGTCCACCTAAGCTGGTAAGCCATCCTTTAAAAGATTTTTTTCTAGTACTTGCTCCATGTTCTCCATACCCTTTATTAAGTATTTCAATGTTTTTCAGCTGCTCCCTTGCAGCTGCTCTTTTAACTGCTCCAACAGGATTAAATAAAGCAACTCCTTTATCAATTAGATTCATTTTTCACCTCCTATATGTCTCTTGGAATAAATCCCCGTATCTTCCTTCTTTTTCCTCCATTATCCAGATCTTTTAACCTTTGTTCCCATTCTGCCCTCGCTTTCCGTATTTCACTCAGATTCTCCCTTTCAAGTTCCCTTGTTCCTATCCTGTATCTTTTCCCAGTTAAAACAGCTTTTTCAGCTTCGATATAAAGATTTATCATCCCTAATACTTCATCTCTTGTCATCTTAAATTCCTTTCGATATTATTCTTCTATTTTTCAATCTAGGTTTTTCTAAAAAGTCGGTCAACTCAGTATTATATTTTCTGTTTAAATTAGGATTAGAGATTTTAAGTGCGGCATATGCATAATTTCTTATATCGAGTGGCTCATTTCTCTTATCGCCAATTGTCTTCCACACAGTTTTCTTTTTTCCTTTTTCCCAAACAGTAGTTTTCACTTCTGATGTCAGTCCTTTAAAGTATGTTTCATCATATCCTCGTTCAGGGCTATCTGGAAAATGCATATATCTAGCTCCTTCAATGTCTATTTTCAATCTCGATAATATTGTTTCTTTTCCAGTATTTACACCTATCGGAAATAATGTTATTCCACGATCATTTCCCCTACTAGGTTTTCCAACAAATGCTTTTCCATCTCCACCTTGACCTTTAATTCCGAAAACTCTTGAAATTTCCCGAGGTTTTACATAATCGTACACTTCCTTTGTAAAATGTCCTCCTGTATCAATACATGTACATAAAACTCGTATTTTTTCGCCATTACTGTATGAAAATTCAGTATTCAATACTCTGTCTAATTGTTCCCAAACATAATTTTCACCAGGACTTCCCATCAGAATTTTGTAATATATTCCCCATGATTCCTCTTCAACTCCCCAACCAACAATCTCAACTTCGATTCTGTCATCCTGCACGTCTACTCCAGCAGTTAATACTGCTACTCTTTCAGGTATTTCACAACCATAATGCTCTCTCCGTTTTTCTAAATCTAAAAAATTTATCCTTTCTATTTTCTCTTCCCAGGTTTCTCCAAGTGCAGTATTTGTAAATACTTTCATTAATTGGACATCCCCTTTAGATTCTTTAAATTTTTTAATAATACTAGCCCATGTTGAGAATGGACTGTATAACTCGTTTATATGAAATCCTCTTACTAGTTCACTACTAATCTCATTATTACCTGAAATCCATTCTCCGTTTTTCATATTCCGTTTCCATTCATATTCTGTCGACACTTCCAGACAATCCTCACATTTATGACCAATTCCATCAAATATTATGTTTTTCCATTGTAAACGTTGCATTGTTCCGCATTTTGGACAAGGAATATAATACTCTTCTTGCGTACTGTTTTCGTATTCCTGCTCTATTCTGCTTTCCCCTTTGACTGTCGGAGTACTTGTCAATACTATCTTTTTATTCCAGAAAGTCTTTGTCCTTTCTATCGCAAGATTCAGCGGATCTCCTTCACCTTTTACATCTGTCGGAAACCTGTCTATCTCATCTGCGAGCAAGACTCTGATAGGTCTGCTGGCAAGTTCTGTTGCTGAATTACTTCCGGTTAGAACAATATATCCTCCTGAAAATTCTTTTTGAGTTTTAGTATCTCTCGATTTTTCACTTTCAATTATTTTATTTTTAAGTTGTGGTGTACTTTGAATCATGTCATTAAGTCTTGTTGTAGCAAAATCTTCCGCCATTTTTTGTGTTGGCATTAAAAACATGATAGGAGCAGGATCATAATCAGCATAAAATCCAAAAGTATTCATAAGAATTTCAGTTTTTGAAAGCTGTGCCCCATACATCATGACTATTTTCTCTGTCTTTTTGTCGGAAATAGCTCGCATTACTTCTCTTTGAAATGGTACTCTGTCTGTATTCCATTTACCAGGTTCTGCTGAAGTCTTGGAACTTAATATCCTATAATTATCTGCCCATGTATCAATTGTTAGTTTTGGCGGTGGTTTCAAAACTGTAATTATATTTTTGAATAGATTATTTGCTCTTCTTAGGTCTTCCTCTCTTCTTTTCATTCTCTTTCTTTTCCTTTTTAACTTTTTTTACTGGAATCAGTTCCTCTTCTTCCAGTTCTTCTATATAATTTTTATTTTTAAACATTTCAGGGTCATATTCGCTTAGCTCAGTCAAGGAATCCGTTATTTCCGTTAGAATGATATCCTGGATTTCTCCCAGTGTATCAACTCCGATTAATGCAGGTGCTAGTTTGTTAGGTATGGATAGTAATTTCCCCTTAATCCCCAATAACATATTCGTCATAACCTCTTCAATGATTCCAGCTGAGTGCAGCTGGTTCTTTAATTCTGATATCTTGAGACTTTTAAGCTCAATATCTCTTTCATTCTTAGCGATTTCAGTCTTTATCTTTTCATCCTTCAGATCCACATCCCCTGAATTGGAAGACTTTATATATTCTATATACCCTTGCACACTCTCAAGCAGCAGATATCTTCCTTGTCCTTTTTTCTGTATGATGTTTTCTTCTGCCAGTCTCAAGACATGTCTTTCGCTTATCCCTAATAATTTAGCAAGTTCTATCCGCTTCACAATCTGATTTTCTTTTATCAAACCAGCACCTCCTTTCTAGACAGGACTTAAACTTAATAAATCTTAACATCGGTACAGAAGTCGGGACTCGCGAGACCCACGGGCTGTTTTACCCCCTCCAAAGTACCTTATAGAATTAAACTTTTATTAACTC
>JBGXYD010000035.1:0-42852 GCA_041815005.1 Leptotrichia sp.
ACTATATGAAGCACATGTAAGAGCTGGTGGGAAAATGGTTCCCTTTGCCGGATATATACTACCCGTTCAGTACGAAACAGGAGTTATTAAGGAACATATGGCTGTAAGAACTCAAGCTGGACTCTTTGATGTGTCTCATATGGGAGAAATTACATGCAAAGGAAAAGATGCCTTGGCAAATTTACAAAAAATCCTCACAAACAGTTTTGAAAATATGGTAGATGGTCAGGCCAGATATAGTCCCATGTGCAATGAAAAGGGTGGAACTGTAGACGATCTGATTGTATATAAAAAAGGAGAAGATGATTATTTCATTGTTGTCAATGCCGCAAATAAGGATAAAGATTTCCAATGGATGGTAAATCACCAGTTTGGGGATGCAGTTTTTGAAGACGTATCATCGGAATATGCACAGATTGCACTGCAAGGGCCTGAAGCTATGGGCATATTAAGAAAATTAACTTCTGAAGAAAACATTCCAAAAAAATATTACCATGCCGTCTTTGATGGAGAAGTTGCCGGAATAAAATGCATAGTGTCAAAAACAGGTTACACAGGGGAAGATGGTGTGGAGCTGTATGTGGCAAGTGAAAATGCAGAAAAGCTTTGGGATATTCTTTTAGAAAATGGAAAAAAAGAAGGATTAATTCCATGTGGATTAGGGGCAAGAGACACTCTCCGTATGGAAGCTGCAATGCCTTTATACGGACATGAAATGGATGATGAGATTACTCCACTTGAAACAGGTTTGGATTTTGCAGTTAAAATGAATAAGGAAGACTTCATCGGAAAAGCTGCCATTATGGAAAAGGGTGAACCAAAAATAAAACGTGTCGGTCTTAAAGTTATCGGAAGAGGTATAATAAGGGAACATCAGGATGTATTTTCTGAAGGTAAAAAAATAGGACTGACTACTTCAGGTACACATTGCCCTTACCTTAACTATCCAGTGGGAATGGCCCTCATTGAAAAGGAACATGCAGAAATAGGAAATAAATTTCAAGTCGAAGTAAGAGGAAGAAAGATTGATGTGGAAGTAGTGCCGCTTCCTTTCTATAAAAGAAGCAAATAGTAAAAAACAAATAATTTAAGTATATTAACACTCTAAATTAAAAATAAATCTAAAAATATAATCTTTAAGGAGGAAAAACAATGAAAGTTGAAAAAGGACTTATGTATTCAAAATCACATGAATGGATTAAGGAAGAAGATGGAGAATTTGTAATAGGAATTACAGATTATGCCCAGTCAGCTCTAGGAGACTTAGTATTTATAAGCCTTCCTGAGGAAGATGACAGTGTTACTTTAGGAGAATCATTTGGAGATGTAGAATCTGTAAAAGCCGTTTCAGATATATTTTCACCGGTAAGCGGTGTAGTCAGCGCAGTAAATGAAGAAGTAATTGATGCTCCTGAAAGTATTAACAGTGATCCTTACGGAGCATGGTTTATTAAAGTAAAAAATATTTCAGATAAGGAAGAACTTATGACGGCTGAGGAATATGAAGCATTTTTAGCCAGTGAAGAGTAGTGACTTTTTGTAAAAAGATTTTTAGAAAGGTGGTAATTGTATGGGAAACTATATTCCTAATACTGAATCTGAGCAGAAAAAGATGCTATCAGAGATAGGTTTTTCCTCTTTTGAAGAATTATTTGCCCAGATTCCTGAAGAAGTAAAGTTTAAGCAGGAGCTTGATATTCCTGCAGGAAAATCAGAAATGGAAGTACAAAGAGAAATGGGAAAAATTGCTAATAAAAACAAGGTTTTCCCTACTGTATTCCGTGGAGCGGGAGCTTACAAGCATTTTATTCCTGCCATTGTAAGAAGTGTTGTGTCAAAGGAAACTCTTGTAACAGCCTATACACCATATCAGGCCGAAATAAGTCAAGGAATATTGCAGTCAATATATGAATTCCAGACTATAATAAGTGATCTTACAGGTATGGATATAGCAAATGCATCCGTATATGACGGAGCAGCAGCTACAGCGGAAGCTGTGGCAATGTGTCAGGAAAAGAAGAGAAAAAAAGTATTTCTTTCCTCCACAGTGCAGCCTGAAATAATATCCACCATTAAAACATACTGTCATGGAAATGGAATGCAAATAGTAATGATTCCTGATAAGGATGGTATTACAGATGTTGACTATATTAAAAGTAATATAGATGAAGATACTGCATGTGTAGTTATCCAGCATCCAAACTATTTCGGACTTATTGAACCAGCAAAGGAAATTGGTGAAATTTCCCATGAATCAGGAGCAAAATATATAATGAATGTAAACCCTGTAACTCTAGGTATTTTGAAAACTCCTAGGGAATATGGTGCAGATATAGCAGTGGGAGACGGGCAGCCCGTGGGACTTCCTCTTTCCTTTGGTGGCCCTTACCTAGGATTTATGGCATGTGTGGACAATATGACTAGAAAGATTCCTGGAAGACTCGTAGGAAAAACTACTGATAAGGACGGAAGAGTCGGATATGTACTTACTCTTCAGGCAAGAGAGCAGCATATAAGAAGAGAAAAAGCATCCAGTAACATCTGTTCCAACCAGGCATTATGTGCATTAACAGTGAGTGTACATCTTTCTGCTATTGGTAAGGAAGGCCTTAAAAATGTAGCTACCCAATGTATATCAAAAGCTCATTATATGGCTAAGGAACTTGAAAAAATTGGATTTAAGCTAAATTATAATAAAGAATTTTTCCATGAGTTTGTAACAGTTTCAGATATTCCTTCTGAAAAAATATTGAAAAAACTGGAAGATAACAACATACTGGGAGGACTTCCCCTAGATGAAAAAAGAATCCTCTGGTGCTGCACAGAATTAAACAGCAAAGAAGAAATTGATGAAGTTATTAATATACTAAAGGAGGTAAAATAATGCTGATATTTGAAAAAAGTAGAAATGGAAGAAGTTTAAGCCTTGTGCCTCCTTGTGATGTAGATATTGTTCTTCCTGAAGAAAAGGATAGGAGAGAATTACCGCTTCATCTTCCTGAAATTTCCGAAACAGATTTAAGTAGACATTATACTGAAATTGAAAAAAAGGCACAGGGAATAAATAACGGATTTTATCCTCTAGGGTCATGCACAATGAAATACAATCCTAAAATAAACAATGAAGTGGCTGGACTTCCAGGATTTACTGACGTACATCCTCTTCAGCCCTTATATACTGTACAAGGTTGTCTTGAAGTAATACAGCTGGCAGATAAATATCTTGCTGAAATTACGGGTATGGACAGAATGACAATGCAACCGGCAGCAGGTGCACATGGAGAATTTACTGGAATAATGATGATTAAAAAATATCATGAAAGCAGGGGAGATTTAAAACGTAATAAAATTATAATCCCTGACTCTTCACATGGTACAAACCCTGCCACAGGGGTAATGGCTGGAATGAAGGTTGTCTCCGTTCCTTCCAGTGAAGACGGATGTGTGGATCTGGAAAAATTAAGAGCTGTAGTAGGAGATGATGTTGCGGGACTTATGCTTACCAACCCTAATACTTTAGGTATATTTGATAAGAATATTCTTGAAATAACAAAAATAATTCACGACTGTGGAGGACTGAACTATTATGATGGTGCCAATCTTAATGCTGTAATGGGATTGGCAAGACCTGGAGACATGGGATTTGATGTTGTCCATCTAAATCTTCACAAGACATTCTCAACACCTCATGGTGGTGGAGGTCCTGGAAGTGGAGCTGTTGGATGTAAGAAAATACTGGAAGAGTTTCTTCCTTCCGTTATTGTAAAAGGAGACAATGAAAAAACATTTGTAAAACCTTCCCAAAGTATAGGGGATGTAAAAAGTTTTTATGGAAACTTTCTTGTTTATTTAAGGGCTCTCACTTATATTAAAGTTCTTGGTAAAGAAGGAATCGTGACTTCCTGTCAAAATGCAGTATTAAATGCAAACTATATGATGCATAAACTGAAAGATCTATATACTATCGTAAACGATAAAGTTTGTATGCATGAATTCGTTATGAGTCTGGAAGATTTAAAAAAGGAAACAGGAGTTTCAGCCATGGACGTTGCAAAAGGACTTATTGATTATGGAATACACCCACCTACAATGTACTTCCCATTAATAGTTCACGAAGCTCTTATGGTGGAACCTACTGAAACAGAATCTAAGGAAACTTTGGATAATGCCATAACTGCCTTAAGAGAATTACATAAAATGGCACATGAAAATCCAGATGCACTACATGCAGCTCCGGTAACTACTGTTGTAGGAAGGCTTGACGAAGTAGGAGCAGCGAGAAATCCTATTTTAAGATATACATGGGAAGATTAGTATAAAAGATTATTATCAATACATAAAATAAACAGCCGATGATTAAGGGAAACTTTTATTTGAAAGCTGGCATACTAAAGATTATTGATACACAAAATATATAGCAGAAGGGAAACATATGATAGAAAAAATTACATACATAGAAGGCACTGGAACATACCCATATAACAATCTTGCAGTTGAGGAGCATCTGCTTCTTAACTGCAGGAAAAATCAATGTATCCTCTATCTCTGGCAGAATAAACACACTATCGTTATCGGTCGTAACCAGAACGCATGGAAGGAATGTCTTGTAAGTAAACTGGAAGAGGATAAGGGACATCTTGTCCGTAGGCTTTCTGGCGGAGGAGCAGTCTATCATGACTTAGGTAATCTTAACTTTACCTTTTTAGTTACAAAGGAAAATTATAATTTGGATAAACAATTAGATGTTATAATAAAAGGAATAGGTAAGTTTGGAATCAAGGCTGAAAAATCTGGTAGAAATGATATACTGATTGACAACAGAAAGTTTTCTGGAAATGCATATTATGAAACTGGAGAGCAATGTTATCACCACGGGACAATAATGGTAAATGTAAATATATCCGAACTGTCGAAATACTTAACAGTATCAAAGCAGAAACTACAGTCGAAGGGTGTCGACTCAGTAAAATCAAGGGTTGCTAACTTGACAGAATTTAACTCTGAAATTACAGTAGAATCATTAAAGAAAAATCTTCTTTCCGCCTTTGAGGAAGTCTATGAGCTAAAAGCTGAAACTATAAGGGTTGATGATCTTGACACCGATGATATAAATAGACGTAGGGAACATTTTGAGTCATGGGACTTTAAATTTGGTAAAAAAATAAACTTTAAATACGAAATCTCAAACCGATTCAGCTGGGGAGAAATCCTACTTCAGATTAAAGTGGATTCTGGAGTCATAGATGATATTGGAGTATTTTCAGATTCCTTAAAAACTGACTTTATCCTTAAACTTCCTTCTATTTTGAAGGAGTGCAAATACAATAAAGCCGAAATATGCTCTAAAATATCTGCCATTAAACTGGAAGATGAAACTGAAAATAATATGAAATCAGATATTATTTCATGGATTGAAGGTATAGATTTATAACGGAACGGAGAATGAAATGGAAAATAAATTTGATATTATTGTCATAGGTGCAGGACCTGGAGGATATGTTGCAGCAATAAAGGCTGCAAAGCTGGGATTCAGGACTGCCATAATTGAAGAAGGAAGAGTTGGAGGAACTTGTCTTAACAGAGGATGTATTCCTACAAAGGCAATGCTCCATGCTTCTTCCCTATATAGGGAAATGAAGGAAAGCCAAAGGTTCGGAATATTTTCTTCAGATGTACATTTTAATTATGAAAAAATTATGGAATATAAGACTGATACTGTTGATAAACTGTGTCAAGGGGTGGAGCAGCTTCTGAAAAGTAACAAGGTTACTTTAATAAAAGGAAAAGCTACACTTGAAAAGGACAAGTCCGTAAGTGTAAATACAGGCTCCAGCATAGAATCCTATAAGGCAGAAAAAATCATCTTGGCATCAGGTTCAAAACCTGCACTGCTTCCCATCCCAGGAATTGATTCTGAAAGGGTTCTAACAAGCGATGATTTATTTAACCTTTCGGAACCTCCTAAAAGTCTTATTATTATAGGGGGAGGAGTTATCGGGGTAGAGTTTGCTTCCATATTTTCTTCTTTAGGAAGCAAGGTTACTATTCTTGAGGCTCTTCCTAATATTTTAGGGAATATTGATAAGGATATTACCCAGAACCTAAAACAAATATTGAAAAAACGGGGTGTAGATATACACACATCCGTTCAGGTACAAAAAATAGAAAAAAAAGGAGATATGCTTTCCTGTATTTATCTGGAAAAGGATAAAGAAATCGAAATAGAGGGACAATTCCTGCTTTGTGCAGCAGGACGTATCCCTAACACTGAAGGACTTTTTGGTGAAGGTGTTAACCTTCAAATGGACAGAGGAAGAGTTATTACAGACGAAGGATTTAAAACTGATATGGAAGGGGTCTATGCCATTGGAGACCTTATTAAGGGTATCCAACTTGCTCATCTTGCCAGTGCTCAAGGAATTGCTCTTGCAGAAGAATTGGGAGGGCATGAAAGAAGCATAAACTTATCAATTGTTCCTTCCTGTATTTACACAGAACCGGAAATTGCAGTGGTAGGGATGTCAGAAACAGAAGCTAAGGATAAGGGAATTCCTGTGGAAACTGGAAAATTCGTCATGACCGGGAATAGTAAATCCATTATTTCCAAGGAAGAAAGGGGATTTATAAAAATTATCGCCCATGGAGAAACTAAGGAAATTTTAGGTGCCCATATGATGTGTGCAAGAGCAACAGATATGATAGGGGAGTTTGTAACCGGTATAGCAAATAAACTGACAGTTCCTCAAGCTTTAAAAGGTATGAGAGCTCATCCTACCTATAACGAAGGTGTAGGAGAAGCCCTTGAGGAGGTCTTTGATTCGGCTATTCATGTGGCTCCAAAAGTTAAGCTGTAGAAAAATATGTCTTTACGTTAACACAACTGAAATTCAATATGTTATAGGAGGTTCTTATTATGGGATTTAAGAGTGATATAGAAATTGCACAGGAAGCGAAGATGGAGATTATTAATAAAATAGCTGATTCCATCGGTATTCCTGACAAATATATAGAAAATTACGGTAAATACAAGGCAAAGATTGATTACAGATATTATAATGAAGAGCTTATAAACAGGCCTAATGCAAAGGTAGTCCTAGTTACTGCCATAAACCCTACTCCTGCAGGAGAAGGAAAAACTACTACAACTATAGGTGTAGCTGATGCAATGAACAGAATCGGGAAAAAAACAATGGTTGCCCTAAGGGAACCTTCCCTAGGTCCGGTATTTGGAGTTAAAGGGGGAGCTGCAGGTGGTGGATATGCCCAAGTGGTACCGATGGAGGATATAAACCTTCACTTTACAGGGGATTTTCATGCGATTTCAGCTGCCAACAACCTTATAGCCGCTATGCTGGATAACCACATACATCAAGGAAATGCACTTGATATAGATACAAATAGAGTTATATGGCGACGTTGCGTAGACATGAATGATCGTCAGTTACGTTATGTAGTTGACGGGCTGGGTGGAAAAGTTGACGGTGTTACAAGACAGGATGGATTTGACATAACTGTCGCTTCAGAAATTATGGCCGTATTTTGTCTTGCCAGTGATGTTCTTGATCTGAAGGAAAAAATTTCGAAAATCATAGTGGCCTATTCAAGGGCAGGAAAACCTGTTACAGTAAAGGATATTAAAGCTGAAGGGGCTGCAGCCGCATTGCTGAAGGATGCCTTAAAGCCTAATCTTGTACAGACCCTCGAAGGAACTCCAGCACTGGTTCATGGAGGTCCTTTTGCAAATATTGCACATGGTTGTAACAGTGTAATAGCTACTAAAATGGGAATGAAGCTAGCAGATTATATGATTACAGAGGCAGGATTTGGAGCAGATTTAGGAGCAGAAAAATTTATAGATATTAAGTGCCGTATCTCAGGAATTAAACCTGATGCTGTCATATTGGTGGCAACCATAAGGGCATTAAAATACAATGGCGGTGTTCCTAAGTCTGAACTTCAGGAGGAAAATTTGGAAGCTCTTGAAAAGGGGATTCCTAATCTTCTAAAACACATTGAAAATATGACTAAAGTCTTTAAACTTCCTGTTGTAGTGGCAATAAACAAGTTTCCAACAGACACCGAAGCTGAAATTGAACTTGCAAGAAAAAAATGTGAGGAATATGGTGCCAATCTTGCAATATCTGATGTTTGGGCAAAAGGTGGTGCAGGTGGGGAAGAACTTGCAAAGGAAGTTGTTAGACTTTGTGAAACTGAAAGTAATATGGAATTTGTCTATGATCTTAATTTAAGTATTCAAGAAAAAATTGAAAGTATTGCGAAAAAGGTATACGGTGCTGATGGAGTGGACTTTGCTCCTAAAGCTCTGAAAGAAATACGTAATTTTGAGACAATAGGTCTTTCTAATCTTCCTATATGTATGGCAAAAAATCAGTATTCTCTTACTGATGATCCTACATTACTAGGTAGACCATCAGGCTTCAGGATTACTATTCGTGATATTACTGCATCTGCCGGAGCTGGATTTTTAGTTGCCCTTACAGGAGATATTATGAAAATGCCTGGATTACCTAAGGTTCCTGCTGCTGAAAAAATCGATGTAGATATAGACGGAGTAATTTCGGGATTATTTTAATTAACTTTATACGAAGTGAGGTTTATTATGTTAAATGAAATGAAAACTATAGATTTCTTGAAGGTTCTTTCCTCCTCTGAACCTGTCCCTGGGGGTGGAGGGGCTTCTGCTACGGTGGGTGCTTTTTCCTGTGCATTGGGAATGATGGTTGCAAACTTAACCATAGGAAAGAAAAAATATGCAGATGTTGAGGAAGAAATAAAGGATATATGCGGCAAACTGGAAACCCTTATGGGGGAGCTTGTATTTCTTACAAATGAAGATGCAAGAGTTTTTAAACCTCTTTCCGAAGCATACGGACTTCCTAAAAATTCCGAAGAAGAAAAGCTTCATAGGGAAAAGGTTATGGAGGAGGCATTATACGAAGCCAGTATAGTTCCTCTAAAAATAATGGAAACTGTTTTTGAAGCTATTAAACTTCTGGAATTTCTAGGAGAAAAGGGAAGCCGTATTGCCATAAGTGATGTGGGAGTTGCAGTTCTTTTTGGAGAAGCTGCTCTAGAAGGAGCTTCCTTAAATATATTTATAAATACTAAGCTGATGAAAAATAAGGAAAAGGCAACTTTCCTTAATAACAGAGCTGATAAATTGATTTTGGAAGGCAGAAGACTAAAAGAAATCATTTACAATAATGTACTTGCAAATATAAAATAATATATTCATAAGGAGAAATTTATGGAAATTTTAATGACCGGTTCTGATGTTGCAGCATTTATGAAAGATGAAATGATTAAGGAAGTGGAAAAACTTAAATCAAAAGGTGTTCATCCCAAGTTATCAATTATTCGTGTGGGAAAAAGGGAAGATGACATCTCTTACGAACGTGGTGCAAAAAAAAGGATGGAACTTGTAGGTATCGACTGTGAAGTTACTGAACTTCCACAAGATATCAGCCAACAGGAATTTGAAAAAGAATTTAAAAAAATAAATGATGATGACAAAATTCATGGGATACTCCTATTTAGACCTCTTCCAAAGCATCTTGATGAAGAAGCTATAATTTCGTCCATTAATCCTTATAAAGATTCAGACTGTATGTCCAGAGATAATATTGCAAAGGTTTTCTCTGGAGATAAGACAGGACATGCTCCATGTACTGCTGAAGCTGTTATGGAGATGCTGGACTATTACAAAATAGATCCTAAAGGAAAGAAGATTACTCTAGTAGGGAGAAGCATGGTTGTGGGAAAACCTCTGTCAATGCTTCTGTTAAATAGGCATGCAACAGTAACAATATGTCATACAAGGACAGAGGATCTTGCTGGAACCTGCAGAAATGCCAATATTGTTATTGCAGCAGCCGGAAAAGCAAAAATGATAACCGAAGATATGATATCTGACGGAACCATTGTAATTGATGTAGGTATAAATTTTGATGAAAATGGAAATATGTGTGGTGATGTTGACTTTGAAGCTGTAAAGAATAAGGCTTCATATATTACTCCTGTCCCAAAAGGAGTAGGAAGTGTAACTACATCCATCCTTGCTAAGCATGTTATAAAGGGAGCAAAACTTTTAAACAATATTACTGAATAACCTAATAAATTTTCTTTAAATGCAAATAAAAAACACAGGGCTATAATTCATAGAAAATAACATCGAAGAATTTTGAGATGTGAATATTTCTTTCAGAATAGCCCTGTTTTTTTAATTTGTATCAGTAAATTATATTTACATTCTTTTATCATCAGATTATATATTTCCATCTATGCTATGAATCACATGTATTAAAAATAAATTTTATTTTTCACAGGTAGAATATTTTATCATAAAGTAACATAATTTTATTGACTTAAACAAAAAATCAAGTTATACTTTAAATATCAAAGATATGTTCTTTTATAAGACTTATTTTAACATAATTATATCATTATATTTTTAGGAGGAAAAATGAAAAAACTATTATTGCTGTTTCTTTTAACTATGTTTATAATGGCATGTGGTGGTTCTAGTGAAAGCCAAAAGAAGGGTGAAGGGAAACTTTTATTTTATGCTGGACTTCAAGAAGATCATGCAGCTCTTATAGCTCAAGAATTTGAAAAGGAAACTGGTATCAAGACTGAATTTGTAAGATTAAGTAGTGGTGAAACTTTAGCCAGATTAAAAGCAGAAAAGGATAACATGACAGCATCTGTATGGTATGGAGGACCTGTAGACGGTATGGTTGCAGCATCTGAAGAAGGACTTATAGAAGCCTATGTTTCTCCAGAGGCTGCGAATATAAAACCTGAATACAAAAATCCTAACGGTATATGGACTGGTATTTATGTTGGGTATCTAGGTTTTGTTGGAAATGAAAAACTGCTAAAGGAAAAAAATATTGAAATGCCTAAATCTTGGGAAGATTTGTTAAAACCTGAATTTAAAGGGGAAATAGTAGTAGCACATCCAGGTTCTTCAGGAACTGCATATACAATGCTTGCTTCCCTTGCACAATCTATGGGGGAAGACCAGGCTATTGAATATTTAAAAAAACTTAATGGACAGATAAGGCAGTATACTAAATCAGGAACTGCACCTGGAAGAATGGTAGGTACAGGAGAAGCATTAATCGGTATCACATTCCTGCATGATGGAATCAAATATCAAAAGGAAGGGTACACAGACATAGTTTTAGCTGCCCCTAGTGAAGGTACTGGATATGAAATAGGAGGAGTTGCCCTTCTTAAAAATGGTCCAGATCAGGAAAATGCTAAAAAATTTATTGACTGGGTTCTTTCTAAAAAAACTCAGGAATTAGGTAAAACTGTAGGTTCATTCCAGTTCCTGACAAATGTGAATGCTATCAACCCTGAAGAAGCCAAAGTAGTGGAAGGTGCAAAATTAATCAAATATGACTTTGATTGGGCAGGTAAAAACAAAAAAAGACTTGTTGACAGATTTACAAAGGAAGTAAATGCTAACTTGCCAAAGGAATAAATTTTTAATATATGAGATTGCTATTTTATATAGTAAATATATAATTACAGTTTAATAAAATATGAAATACTTCCATTATTTCCCAATATAGTGATTTAATGGAAGTAAATTTCTTATGGAGGACTACAATGACTAATGACTTAAAATTAAAGCTTAACCATGAGTGGAAAAATATAAGAAAATTATTTAACGACCCCACTCTATTATTGACAATTATTTTTTCCCTGGCAACTGTAACTTTTTTCGTACTAGTTCCCCTATGGAATATATTTTTGGAAAGTATGAGGGTAGGAAAAGGGAAAATGGGACTGGGAAACTATGTGGAGTCCTTTACAGCAAGTGGAAACCTTGAAGTTATATGGAACACAATACTTCTAGGTACTATAACTTCTGTAATTTCACTTATAATTGGATTTTTCTTTGCATATGTCTCTGTCTATATTAAGGTAAGGGGAAAGAAAATTTTTGATTTCATAGCTATGCTTCCCATTATTTCACCTCCTTTCGTTATTGCATTATCGGCAATAATGCTCTTTGGTAGACAGGGACTTATTACAAACAGACTTCTTGGATTAAGAAATTTTGAAATTTATGGTTTTCATGGATTGGTACTAGTGCAAGTTCTAAGTTTCTTTCCTATAGCATATATGATGCTTGTGGGGCTTTTACAGATGATTGATCCATCTGTAGAGGAAGCTGCAAGATCTCTTGGGGCTTCCAGATTCAAAGTATTTATGACAGTTACTCTGCCTCTTATGGTACCGGGACTTGCAAATGCTTTTCTCCTTGTATTCATACAATCTATTGCTGATTATGCTAACCCTTTTGTTATAGGTGGAAAATTTACGACAATAGCTGTAAAGATATTTCAGGAGGGGGTAGGAAACTATGAGCTTGGGGTGGCTACTGCCCTCTCAATAATATTACTTTCTCTGTCAATTACAATGTTTACAATTCAAAGGTACTTTATAAACAAGAAATCCTATGTTACTGTAACAGGTAAAGTTTCAAGAGAGAGGGAACTGATAGATAATAAAAAAGCTCTTATTCCGGCTGTTACATTACTTATAATACTGACATCATTTGTTATAGCCATGTATATTCTTATACCTATAAGCTCCTTTGTGGAAATTTTTGGTATTAAAAATAACTTTACACTAAAGCACTATCAGGATATTTTTAGGTTTAAAAACAGGATTGCACCTATTATTGCCACAACTAACCTATCCTTAATTGCAACCTTTGCAGCAAGTATTTTTTCTATGATTATAGCCTTTCTTATTGTGAGAAAGAATTTTCCAGGAAAAACTTTTATAGAATTTACAATTATAATGGCACTTGCAATACCAGGAACGATAATAGGTATAGGATATGCCATAAGCTATAATAAAGTTTATAATATTCCTTTTACAAAAATTACTTTAATTCCAACTTTGACAGGTACATCATTTATTATTATAATGGCATTTATCATAAGAAGTCTTCCTGTGGGGGTACGTTCTGGAATGAGTGCCTTAAATCAGATTGATGCTTCCATAGAAGAGGCTTCAACTATACTTGGAGCTTCCAGCAGACAGACATTTTTTAAGATTACCATTCCTATGATAAGGGAAGCCTTCTTAAGTGGACTTATCTATTCCTTTGCAAGAAGTATGACACTGGTAAGTACTGTAGTTTTTCTTATTTCTGCAAAATGGAAACTTTTAACCCCTGAAATAATGAACCACATTGATCAGGGAAGAATAGGAATAGCTTCAGCCTACTGTACAATATTAATTATAATTGTTTCTGTCTTTATGATAATAGTAAAAATACTAATGTCATTTACAAATGCAAAAAAATAATAAAACATGGATAAATAAAGGAGCTTTAAAATGAACGAATCAAAGAATTTGATAATAAAAAATTTGACTAAGACCTTCATAACTAAAACTAGACGGGTTGATGCAGTAAAAAATGTAAATCTTAATATTGAGGCTGGGGAATTTATCTGTCTGCTCGGTCCCTCAGGCTGTGGTAAAACTACCGTTTTGAGAATGATTGCAGGGTTTGAAATTCCTACATCAGGAAGTATTGAAATAGGTGGAAAGGATATAGCCTATTTAACTCCTGATAAAAGAGGAATTTCCATGGTGTTTCAAAATTATGCATTGTTCCCCCATATGAATGTATACGATAACATTGCCTATGGGTTAAAACTTCAAAAAAAAAGTAAACAGGAAATAGATGAAAGGGTAAAAAAGATACTTCATCTAATGAAAATGGAAGATTTTGCGGAAAGAGTACCATCTCAGATGTCAGGTGGACAGCAGCAGAGGGTTTCCCTTGCAAGAGCACTTATTATGAATTCAGCCGTTCTTTTGTTTGATGAACCTCTTTCCAACCTTGATGCGAAACTAAGGCTTCATATGAGGGATGAAATAAGGAAGCTACAACAGGAGGTGGGTATTACTTCCATATATGTAACACATGATCAAGCCGAAGCTATGGCACTTTCTGATAAGATAGTTCTTATGAAGGATGGAGAAATTATGCAAGTAGGAAGTCCTGCAGAAATCTACCAGAAACCTAATTCCGAGTTTGTTGCAAAATTTATTGGAAGGGCTAACATATTAAACGGAAAGGTGCTGGAAAAATATGAAAATTCAACAAAGATACTACTTCTTGATACAGAATACATGGTGCCTGAAACTACACGTTACGAAATAGGGACAGAAATTAAGGTTGTTGTAAGGCCTGAATCTATTGATTTTTCCAAAAATTCAAATACATTAAAAGTAGTGAAAAGTGTATTTATGGGGGAAAATCATGAATATGAAGTTGAGAAAGATGGAGAAATCATCGAAATAATTTTAAGTAATCCACATGCAAAAGAAATAAAAAAGGTTGGAGAATCCCTGACTTTCGGGATTGATGAGGGAGCTATACATATTTTATAGTATTATAACTTTTGAAATTATATTTTTCTTTCTAATTATAAAGAAGATACGTCTCTTAACTTGAATTTCCAAAAGAAGAGAGTATCTTCCCCAATATAAAAAAACTACTACTAAAAGTTTTGAAATTTTTAGTAGTAGTTTTTTTATATACATAAGATTGTATAATCTCTTGTTTCAAAATGATTAAAATTTTAGATAATCCTCTTTTTCTGTAATAAAACAAAGAAAAGAGTTATATTTACAAAATATATAGATAGCCAGTATATTTAATTTTTTATAAAAAAAATACCACAATTTATATTATGGTTTTTAAAAATATGGTACGCCCTAGGGGAATCGAACCCCTGTTGCCGGGATGAAAACCCGGAGTCCTGACCACTAAACGAAGGGCGCAGATGGTGGATCTAGCTGGACTTGAACCAGCGACCACCCGGTTATGAGCCGGGGGCTCTAACCAACTGAGCTATAGATCCATATGGCGTGCCTGAAGAGATTCGAACTCCTGGCCCACGGCTTAGAAGGCCGTTGCTCTATCCAACTGAGCTACAGGCACTCATTGGCTTGGTTAAATGGTGAGCCATACTGGAATCGAACCAGTGACACCATGATTAAAAGTCATGTGCTCTACCGACTGAGCTAATGGCTCATAATGGAGCGGGAGACGAGGGTCGAACTCGCGACATTCAGCTTGGAAGGCTGACGCTCTACCAACTGAGCTACTCCCGCATAATTAATATATTAACCTTTGGTGCCTCGGGCCGGACTTGAACCGGCACGGAATAAAATCCCACAGGATTTTAAGTCCTGTGCGTCTACCGATTTCGCCACCAAGGCATTTTAAATCGTATCTGACAACTTAATAAGTTTATCATTTTTTTTTTACTTTGTCAACTATTTTTTTGTTACTAGTTGAATACTTTTATATTTGTCCCAAGTACTCAACTAGTATACAAAATTTTTTTTACTTTGTCAAATTAAATCAAAATTAAATTCTAACTTTCGACATAGTCTTTTATAATTTTTTCAGCCTTCTGAACTATTTCTTCGTATGTTCCTACCGGCTTAAATTTTTCCAGGACAGCAACTTCTATTTTTTTAGGATGTGGAAACTTCATATATCTAGAATATGCCTCAAAAGCTCCCTTTATACCAAGACACTGAACTTCCACATTAAGTTCCTTTGCAATGATGGCAAAGACCTTTTTAAATTTAGCAACCTTTCCATCCTTAGTTCTTGCTCCTTCAGGAAAAATTAGTACATTCTTACCGCTTTTCACATTGGCAGCTATTTCTTCCACACTTTTCCTTATATTTTTATTTATATCAACAAGAACAATATTTCCATGATCCACAAGCATTTTCATGAATCCCTTCTTAAAATACCAATCTATAGCAAGAAATACGGTATTATATAAAATACTTCTAGGTAATAAACTTCCCAATACCAATGGATCTATAAAACTTTGATGATTAGCCACAAAAATCTGAGGTCCTTCAGTAATATTAACCCTATCCACCCTTTTTAACCTAAAGTACAACTTTAATTTAGCATCAAGCAGCGGCCTTAATATCTTTGTCATCCATATGTTCTTTTCTTCAACCGGTGGAGCATTTTCTATTATTTCTTTCCAATCTGTTTCAGAATTTTCCATTTTTGTAGCTTTTTCAGTTATAAATTCTGATAAAGCCTTTAAATTAGCCATTGAAGAAAATTGTTCCTCTGTCAAAGTTACCCCAAAGCTATTTTCAATATAAGCAAAAAATTCTACTATATCCAATGAATCCATACCAATTTCAAGCTCAAGATTTTCCTCAGGAAGTGGCTCTATTCCCTTAAGTTTCTTAATATAGGATTTTAAGGTTCTATATATTTCATTATCAGGCTCGTCCACCTTCTTCTTCTCAACCAAATTTTTCTCGTACAGCCCTGGCAACATAAACCTTCTTGTTTTCCCTACCCTTGTTTTAGGAAGCTCCTCCTCATACAATTTGTAATCAAGTATTTTTTCATGATTATGGACGGTTAAGTTATAATCTTCTATAATATTCTTTATATACGCCTGATAGTTTGTTATTCCCTTTTTCCTGAACTCTGTCAGATCAGGGACTATAATGGCAGCTATTTTATCATTATGCCCAAATACACCTATTTCCTTTATAAGATAGTTACTTTTGGACAGCACTCTATTTTCAAGAGTTTCAGGATCTATGTTCTTACCGTTAGAAAGAACTATCATGCTATTTTTTCTTCCCCTAATTGTAATATATCCTTCATCGTCAATGTCTGCCAAATCTCCTGTCTTAAACCACCCATCTTCAGTCATTACTTCCTGAGTTTTTTCAGGCTTATTATAATATCCCTTCATTACTATGGGTCCTTTTACCCAAAGCTCTTCTTCCACAATTTTCACATCAATATTATCAAGTTTTTTCCCAACTGTCCCGATTTTTCTCCCCTTTTGAGTATTAACTGCAATAACAGGGGATGTTTCTGTTAGTCCATATCCTTCAAGACAGTATATACCCAGTACTTCATAAAATTCCCCTATTTCAGCATCTAGTTTTGCTCCTCCAGAAACTATGAATTTAAGATGTCCTCCAAATTTCTCATGAACTTTTTTAAATACCTTCTTTCTCAATTTCATGGAATTTATCTTGCTCATTATTTTGTAAACAAATCTTGTAATAAATTTGGAATCTATCTGTTGCTTTATCCCATCATAGAAGAGTTTAAATACTCTAGGTACTCCTATAAGAGCTGTAACTCTATTTCTGCTTAATGTCTCCAGTATTTCTTTACTAGCTATCTTTTCCACGAAAACCACAGACGACTGTTCTCTCAACATTAAAAGAACAGTGGCTGTCAATGGGAAAATATGGTGAAAGGGAAGTATTGCAAGAATCTGATCCCTATAATCAAATATATTTTTAGCAACTAATCCATCCATTTCACTATGTAGGTTTTCAGCTGTAAGCATTACCCCTTTTGGAGTACCTGTCGTTCCAGATGTATAAAGCATAACTCCCATGGCATCCCCTTCTGGAGCGACCAGTTCAAACTGGTCTTTTTTTATATTCTCCAAAACACTTTCATCAATGGAATTTTTATCCACATTTATTACTTTAACTTCATCCTTTAAAGAATATGTTTCCAATGCTTTTATTATATTTGGTTCTGTTTCATTTGAACAGATTATGACTCTTGGATTGGAATCCTTTAAAACATGCAGAAACTCATCCGGACTACTGAAGGCATCAAGAACTATTGGTACGGCTCCCTTATCCCACAATGCAAAAAAGCTATAAATCCATTCTGTTCTATTTTCCATAGCAATGATGGCAAAGCAGTTCTTTTCCACCTCAACTACATTATCAGAAAAATATTTTACATTATTCACTAGGTCTGTATAACTTATATGTCTATTTTCAAAATCAACTAATGCTAGTCTATCTGCTCTCTTTAAAAACATAATCTCTCCTCTTCAGATAATTATTATTTTACAACGATACTATTATAAAAGATTTATTCCTTCTTTTTCACAGGTTTTCATAATATCCTCAGACCAGATTGAAGCTTGAACTTCACCTATATGAGCCTTTTGAAGCAGGAACATACATATTCTGGACTGTCCTATCCCTCCACCTATGGTTAAGGGAAGTTCTCCATTAAGAAGCATTCTATGATATTCCAAATTCTTTCTTTCCTCCACCCCTGAACTTTCAAGCTGTTTCCATAAGGATGTCTCATCTACCCTTATTCCCATTGAAGAAAGCTCAAGTGAACTATTTAGTACAGGATTCCACATGATAAGATCCCCATTCAGTTCCCAGTCATCATAATCCGGTGCCCTTCCATCATGCTTTTCTCCTGATTCCAGAATTTTTCCTATCTGACTTATAAATATTGCCCCTTTTTCCTTTGCAAATCTATCCTCTCTTTCTGTAGGACTTAGTTCTGGATAAAGTCTTTCCAGCTCCTGTGAAGTAATAAACGTAACTTTATCAGGAAGAAATTTCTTATATTTGCTATATTTTTTGACAAGCATATCCTCTGTAGCTAGAAATACAGAATATATCTTCATTACAGTTTCCTCCAGAAAATTAAGATTCCTGTCTTCTCTTGTTATTACCTTTTCCCAATCCCACTGATCCACATATATGGAATGAGTGTTGTCCAATTCCTCATCACGCCTTATGGCATTCATGTCAGTATATATCCCTTCCCCCGCTTGTAATCCATATCTCTTAAGGGCTAATCTTTTCCATTTGGCAAGGGAATGGATAATTTCTATTACTTCCCCTTCATAGTCCTTCATCTCAAAACTTACAGGTCTTTCCACCCCATTAAGATTATCATTAAGCCCTGTCATCCTCTTTACAAATAAGGGTGCTGATATCCTTGTAAGTCCCAACACCTTTGACAGCTCAGATTCAAAGAAATCCTTTATTAACTTTATTGCACGTTCTGTTTCCATTATTCCATATTTTGCATCATAATTTTCCGGCACTATAATATTTGACATATTTTTCTCCTTTTTTATTAAAAACTTACTTTTTCCATATATTTTGTATTTGTTTTTAATAATATCAGATTTTCTATGTGTTTGTCAATTTTTTTCATGAAAATACAAAGTTAAAATCATACTAAAAGGTAAAAAATTAAAAAATATATTGACAAGATACAAAAAAATATGTTATATTATTCGAGTAATGTGTGGGTGAATGTCCGAACGGCTAAGGGACCGGTCTTGAAAACCGGCAAGGCGAAAGCTCTCAGGGTTCGAATCCCTGTTCACCCGCCATATTATTTTATATCGTGGAGAAGTGGCAGAGAGGCCGAATGCGCTCCCCTGCTAAGGGAGTATCCGGGCTAAAACTTGGATCGAGGGTTCAAATCCCTCCTTCTCCGCCATTTTTTGTTATTGGATCCCTTTATGCATCTATAGCTCAACTGGATAGAGCGTCTGACTACGGATCAGAAGGCTGTGGGTTCGACTCCTGCTAGATGCACCATTTTTTAAATATATATACTTAACTAATTAGTTTAAAAAATATTTATTCTGTAATCTCCTTTGTATATTTAAAAACTCAAAACTTATATTTTTTTAATATTTTTAAATTTTAAAGAATTTGTTAAAAATTAATTATTTTAATATTTTTCAGATACGATATAGGACATTGAATATTTATCATTTTAATAAAATAAAGCATTACTAGATTATATGAAAATTCTGTAATGCTTTTTTAGTACCATTAATTACAATATATTTTTGATGAAAATTGGCTCTATGTCAAGTGTAGGATTGAAAATTAAAAAATCTTTTCCCTTAAAACAAAAAAGAAGCAGAAATAATTTTCTGCCCCGTAATTTATCTTTATTTATATTTTCCTTTTAAGGATACTATGATTAAAAATTCTTACTGTCCTTGCTCGTCTACTATATTTTCAAAAAACTCTCCCATATTTCTAAATTTTTCATATCGTTTCTGTAACAACTCCTCTATGGAAAGTTCATCTATTTTCTTAAATTCAGTTAAAACAGCCGCCTTTAAGTTTTCAGCCATCTTTGAAATATTTCTATGTGCTCCTCCTAGCGGTTCTTCTATTATCCCGTCTATCACTCCCAGCGACTTTAAGCTTATGGCATCCATTTTTAGGCTTTTGGCAGCCTCCGGTGCCTTAGATGAATCATTAAAAAGTATTGATGCACAACCTTCTGGAGATATTACAGAATACACGCTGTTTTCAAGCATCAATACAGAATCAGCTACACCTATTCCTAGTGCTCCTCCACTTCCACCTTCTCCTATTATGACCGAAACTATCGGGACTTTTAGTCCAAACATTTCAGAAAGATTTTTAGCTATCGCTTCCCCCTGTCCCTTTTCCTCAGCTTCTATTCCAGGATATGCACCTGCAGTATCTATAAGAGTCAGTATCGGCAGCTCAAATCTCTCTGCCATTCTCATAAGTCTTAACGCCTTCCTGTATCCTTCAGGGCTTGCCATCCCAAAATTCCTGTACATGTTAGATTCCAAATCTCTTCCCTTCTGATGACCTATAATCATTATATTATATCCGTCTACACTTGCCAAACCACCTATTATTGCATGATCATCCTTTGAAAGTCTATCTCCGTGAAGTTCGACAAAGTCCTGAACAAGTTCTTTTATATAGTCAAGAGTATAAGGTCTTTTAGGATTTCTGGAAATCTGAATTCTCGCCCATGAATCCAGCTCGTTTTCACTAAAATATTTATATTTATCATTAAGTTGTTTTTCCAGTTCCTCTATCTGAGCTGAAAAATCTATTCTTTTTTCTTCAGAAAACTTTTTCAGTTCCTCTATCTTATCTTCCAATTCCTTTATTTCATCTTTTATACTCATATTTCCTCCTGATATCTATATAAGTTTTTCTATTATTCGATAAATTGTCGTCTTGAGTTCTTTTCTTTCTGCGATTACATCTACCATTCCATGCTCCAAAAGAAATTCTGCCCTTTGGAATCCCTTGGGCAGCTTCTGGTTAACCGTCTGCTCAATAACTCTAGGACCAGCAAAACCTATCAGTGCATTGGGTTCCGTAACTATTATATCCCCCAGCATTGCAAAGGAAGCCGTAACTCCCCCTGTGGTAGGATCAACCGGGATGGATATAAAGGGAATACCGGCTTCATTTAGCTTCTTTACTGCCCCTGATGTCTTAGCCATCTGCATTAGGGACAATATTCCCTCCTGCATTCTCGCTCCTCCTGAACTGGAAACAACTACAACAGGAATTCCTTTTTCAAGTCCTCTTTCAAGTGTTCTCGTTATCTTTTCACCGACAACAGATCCCATGCTTCCCCCCATAAAGTTAAACTCCATTACAGCGATACTTACTTCCAGTCCGTTTATTTTCCCAGTACCACTAATTACTCCGTCTAGCATTCTGCTCTTTTCCTGGGAGCTTTCCAGTTTCTCCTTATAGTTTGGAAAATCCAGATAATCCTTTGAAACAAGAGTTAAATCCTCTTCAATAAAGGTTCCCTCATCTATAAGGAGTTCTATCCTTTCAAATGCTGTAAGCCTGAAATAGTTTCCACATTTTGGGCAAATGTTTAAATTATTTTTCAAATCTTCATTATATATTATTTCATTACATCTGCTACATTTCTTCCATTTATTGTCATCGACAATATCAACACTCAGTTTTGACTTGGATGTCAATGTAACATATTTATTCTTTGATTTCTTATTTGAAAACAGTCCCATTCTTTCCACCTCTCTGAAATATCAATTTATTAATAAATCCTTTTTTGAATAACTTGTGTTATTTTGAATTTTAAATTGTATCTATTGGATTTTATCTGCTCATCAATTACATTTTACCACATAAATGGATTATTTTAAAATATTTTTTTTATTTCATAGCTATAATCATCAAATGACAAGAAGTAGCAACAAAGATAGAGTCTATCTTCCGAGTCCCTTTTTCCATATTTTCTATCTCCAACTATTGGATATCCATAATCTGAGAGCTGTGCCCGTATCTGATGCTTTCTTCCTGTAATTAGATTTGCCTTTAGAAGGGTTGTCTCTTCTAAAATACTTTTATTTCCTCCATTAGCTTTTCCCGATTTTTTAAGTGATACTTTTATTTTTTCTCTAGCTATAACAGAAAAAGAAGTTATCGCTCTTTTGGATTTCTTGTCTTTAGCCTTCTCAGAAACTTCAACCCTTGAACTGCCCACTGTAAGATAATTTTCCAGAGTAAACTCCTTTTTCATAATTTTCCCATGTACAAGTGCAATATATTTTTTGGATACTTGGTTATTACGAATTTTCTCTGATATATAACGCAAAAACTTTAATGTCTTGCAGCCTATAACCAAACCAGAAGTTTCATAATCCAGCCTATTTGCAAAATTTACATCCATATTATTATAAATTTCCTTAAAAACTTCAGAAAGTCCGTATCCATGTCCTGTCCCCTTATGCATGGGTATATTTGGAGCCTTATTTAATATAAAGAAATCATTATTCTCATAAATTACCATTTTACGATATTCTTCCTTTATATCTTTGTCAAATTTTTCTTTTACATATTCCCTGTTTATGGAGAAATTAAGATTTTTATCCTGTAAATATTTTACAGTTATCTTTTGATTTATTGAAAGCCTGTACCCTTCCTTAACTTTTTTTCCATCTACCTTCACATCACCCTTACGCAACACCTGAAAAATTCTACTTAAGGGCTCCTTTTTAAAGGATCTTTTCAAGAACCTGTCTATCCTCATTCCTGCCGATTCATCATCAACTATATACTCAAAGATTTCCATCTCAAACCCCTGTTATCTTTTATTTTTATAATAACTTTACTTAATTTAACTAATCTATATTTACTTTTATACTTTGCACTATTCCTATCATAATAAATGATGATAAAAAAGAACTTCCTCCATAGCTTAGAAACAAAAGCGGTTTTCCTGTAACTGGTACAAGCCCTATTGTCATTCCTATATTTACTATGGCATGCATAAAGAATATACCGCATATCCCATATAATATGAGCTTTCCAAAACTGTCATAAACCATCTGGCTTATCCGCATTATGGTAAGTATAAGTAAAAAGTATAATAAAATAACTATTATGGAACCTACAAACCCCATTTCTTCCGAAATAACTGAAAATATAAAATCCGTTTGGGGTTCAGGTAAAAATTCAAGTCTACTTTGACTACCTTTAAGAACTCCTTTCCCAAAAGCCCCTCCTGAACCTATTGATATTTTGGATTGTGTAACATGCCATCCACTCCCCCTCACATCTTTTTCAGGATTTAAAAAAGTTTCTACCCTCGTCCTTTGATAATCATCCATTACAAATTTGTAGACAGGATATGCAGAAAGCAGAACAACGATTCCTATTATCCATATGGGTTTCATATCGGCTCCATATAGAAATATCATGAAAACAAAAGAAGTCGTAGTTATAAGGGTAGTTCCTAAATCAGGCTGGATAAAAATTAATATAAGCAAAGGAAGAGCAGGTAAAAAAGAACCTATTATATCCTTAAAGCTATTTATCCCCTTTTTATATTTCGTTACAATCCAGTAAGACAGTGTAAGTATTATAGCAATTTTTACAAATTCTGATGGTTGTAGCTGAAAAGGCCCTACTTTTATCCATCTCTGTGCCCCCAGAGTCTTTTTCCCAACCAGTCTTACCAGTATAAGTAAAAATCCTGAAAATCCATAAATATACCATATATATTTTTTATAATCCCTATAATCAAAAAATGTCAGTAGGAACAGTAAAACTGTTCCAATTCCTATCCATATAAGGTTATTTACTACAAACCTCTGTGAACGGCTTGCACTATATACAAAAATCGTACTTATTGTTACAAGCGAGTACACAAAAAATAAGAGCATCTTATCCATTCTAACTAGATTCGTCTTTATTTTTTCCATTAATCTCTGATTTTGAAACATACCTATTCTCCCTTACACATTTCCTAAAACAGTTATATTCTGTATTAAATATTGCTTTTTTATAAAATTATTTATTTCTTCCAACTTTACATCCTTTACTTCTTTTTTCAGCTTTTCTATATCTATAAGTTCTTTTCTCCTAATATAGTAATTACCTAATATATTCATTCTGGATCGTGGATTTTCCATTGAAAAGGCTATCTTACTTAAATATTTGTTTTTAGCCTTCTGAAGTTCAGCTTCCCTTATCCCCTCTTCCCTCAACTTTTTAAACTCATTTAGTGTAATATTTATCGCATCCTTATAGTTTTCCTTGTTTGTCCCTATATAAGTCGAAATAATCCCTCCGTCTTTATAATACTGGTTATAGGTATAGACTGAATAAGCCAGTCCGTTTTTCTCCCTTATTTCCTGAAATAATCTAGAACTCATGGATCCTCCCATTATATTGGCTGAAATGTCTATATATATCCTATTTTCATCTGTATAAGACATACCTTCATGAGTTATACAGATGTTCACCTGATTAATATCCTTTATATGGAGGCTTTCCCCCCCTTTAAAGTTAAAGTCAAAATTATTTCTTCTGTCTATTTTCTTTTCATTAAGTTTTCCAAAGTATTCATTTACCTTAGCTACTATCTCATCTTTATCAAAGTTGCCTGAAACTGATATTATTATATTATCTTTTGTATATCTTTCCTTATAATATTTCCTTATTGTTTCTACAGAAAGTTCTTTGACACTTTCCTCTGTCCCTATTATGGGTTTTCCATACTGACCTAATATTGCATTGGAATAATTAAGCTCAAATACAAGATCATCAGGTGTATCCTTATACATTCTTATTTCCTCTATTATTACATCCTTTTCCTTTTCTAATTCTGCTTCGTCTATTATTGAATTAGTTACAATATCAAATAATATATCTACAGATTTTCCTAAAAACTCCGTCAGTGCATTAATATGAAATACTGTTTCCTCCTTAGAGGTGTGGGCATTTATACTTGCTCCTAAATAATCAACCTCCTCCGATATCTGAAAATAATCTCTTTTTGGAGTTCCCTTAAAGATCATATGCTCCAGTACATGAGAAATCCCTTCCTCATGATCAGCTTCATCTCTTGAACCTGTCTTTACAAAAACTCCTACTGAACATGTTGATACACTTTCAAGTCTGTCAAATATTATCTCAATTCCCGATTCTGTCTTTACTATTTCTGTCATATCCATCCCTTTCCCTTTCTGTATTTATAATTTTAGTATTCTGCATTAATAAATAGTTTTATTCCTATTCCAAGATAAATGAGTAATGGCAAAAAGCACGAAAGATATATAGGCATTGTCCCTGCTGAAGCTAGAGATTTAAGTATCGTACTAAATCCGTAATATGAATATCCTATAATCACAGATAACCCTATATTTACAGCAGCTCCTCCCCGTATATAACGGCTTCCCAGTGACAGCCCTATAAAACACATTACAAAAGAAGACAGTGCAAATGCCATTCTATAATAAAAATCTATCCTCAAGCCTCTAGAATCAGCTCCAACCCTTGTAAAATAGACTATTTTTTCCCTTAACTGAGGCATAGTCAGATTTTTTGCCACCACCGGTTCGGCCAATATATCATCTATCGGCATAACAAACTCAAGAAGATTCCCTGCCACATTCTTTGTACTGTTGGTTATTCCATCGTGTTCTTTAAGATTTTCAAACTGCCATTTGTTAGTTTTCTTATCAATTTTTCCTAAAGTTGCTGTATATATCTTGTCTATTCCTTTAAAACCCTCCTTTACCTTTATTATCTCAATATCCTTCATAATGCCATTTTTATTGGCATATCCACTGTAAAGAATTGTATTCCTATTAACTTTTACAAATATAAATTCTTTTTCCGATTTTATCGGTTCACTTTGCTCAAGTTTAAGAAGTTTCATATTACTTTTCTTTGTATTGAATTTCCCTAACGTATCAAAGTTTATCCAAAGAACCACCAAACTTACCACAAATGAAAAAATCACAGGAATAATGGCTATTCTGGAAAAACTTATACCACTGGTCTTCATTGCCGCTATCTCCAGCTGCTTTGCCATCTTACTTATACACAGAAGACTTCCAAGAAGTATTCCAAGCGGAGCTGTATTTGTTACAATTTCAGGTATTCCATAGGCAAGATATTTTAATGCCTCCTTTAATGTAAACTTACCATCAATTATCCAACCGGTCAGATTTATACTTTCTGCAAGTAAAAATATCAGAAAAAACATCATCATTCCTAAAAAAAAACTTTTTATGTAGTTTATAATTATATACCTATCTAACTTATTCATTTATTTAATTTCTCCTGTATTTTTTTATTGAAAAATAAACACACAGCATAAAAAGTATAGCATTTGGCATCCACATTGCCAGCTGTGCCGGAACATTATTTTTAAGAACCATTATTTTTGCATAGTTTACAATTCCAATATAGATAAAAATAACAATAAGGCTTACTCCAAAACTTATTCCCCTTCCACTTCTTCTGTTTCCTACAGAAAGTAAAACTCCTAACCAGCATAACAAGGTACTTGCTAGAGGACCTATAAGCCTCTGATAAATTTCTATAAGGGCTTTTAGTGCAGCTTCTCTTGTTTCAGGTGTTTTTATATTTTCATCATGAAATTTTTTCAATTCTTTTAAGTTCATTTCACTACGGCTCTTTTTGTACTCCTCACCTTCATTTCTGAAAAATGTTGTTATCGGTATTTCCTGTTCTTCATATTCAGCTGCCACTCTACTGTTACCCTCCTTGTCAAAGGAATATCCTTTTACCTTTTTCAATATTATTATACCTGGGTCAAACTTCGCATCATTCGCTAGAAATATTATTGGATAAGGGTTATCACCCTGTCTATTCAGTATTAAAAAGTTTTTAGCTGTTGCCTTGTCGTTATCCACTTCATCTATATAAAAACCGAATCCCTTTTCAGGGTTAGTCAAAAATATCTTTTCCTCCGTTAAGGAATTTGGTTTTGTTTGGAGAAGTACTTTTGTCTGTGCGTTTATATTTTCCAATGCACGTGGATTTACATATATTTCAAGCCCCAATCCCATAAAGGTCAATATAATTCCAAAAATGAAGGCGGGTCTTATTAACCTGAAAAGACTTATTCCGGATCCTTCCATTGCCACTATTTCATTGGTTTCTGATAATCCTCCGTAAACAAGCATTACCCCTAAAAATGCCCCCATTGGCATTGTCTGAACTAAAATCCCTGGAACCGCATAAAAAAAATAATCTATCATGGAGATAAGGGGGAGATCACTGGTAAATAGCCTTTCCATAACCTCCATCAGCACATTTAGCATCAAAATAAATGTAAATATGCTTATTCCAAAAATTGACGGAAGTAAAAGTGAACTATATATATATTTGTCTATTATTTTTATTCTCATTGTCTTATTCCTTTATTCTTAGTTTGTTTCCTCATTTTCACTTTTTAATACATTCAATACATTTATTTCCAGTTCCTCCTTCTTTATTTTTCTCCGATATGAATTTACATCCTTCTGGATAAATTCAGGAAATCCCTGGGCATAGACATATGTATATTCAGTAATCCTTGATACAAGCCTGCTTTCATCTCTTATTTCTTTAAGTTTCTTACTATGGCTGGAACCTGTAATCACTATTATATATACAATAAAAATTATAAAGGTAGTCTTTATTATACCTAAAATTCCCCCTAGTATTTCATCACAATTTTTCAGCTTTATACTTCTTAAAAATTTTCTTGCTAATATAAGCAGTATGGAAAGTATAAGGTAAAGTATAACAAATATTATAAAATATGCATTTAGTTCATTTTTTGTTATCTTATCATCCAGGTTATAAATCTTTTGAGCAGCTCCGTAAGAATATTTCATTAGAAACATAACTAATAAATATTTAAATATACAGAAAAATTCATATATAAACCCTCTTCTCATACCTAATATGAAAAATATAACTACTAGAATCACTGATAATATTTCAAATTTCACGTTGCCACCTCCTTATATAACCAAAATACACAAATACACAAACAAAAACATCTTTTATTTATAAATTCTAGGAACCCTCTGACTTATTCCACATAAAATTTCATAGGATATAGTGCCACATAAATCTGCCACTTCACTTACACCTATATTTTCCCCGAAGAATTCCACTACATCTCCTTTTTTTGCCTCTTTCGATAACTCAGGAGGAAGTAAAATCACCAGCTGGTCCATACATACTCTTCCTATTATACTGCACCTATATCCTTTATAATGTACATATCCTCTATTTGAAAGCTCTCTTCTCACCCCGTCAGCATAACCTATAGACACTGTTGCAACTGTATCTCCCCTTTTTCCGAGATAAGTATTACCATAGCTTATATAACTGTCCTTATAGAGATTTTTTATATAGCTTATTTTGGCATAAAGGGACATTACCGGTTTAAATCTATAAGGAAGTGCTTCCTCTTCTGTTACTCCCCCATAGACTATTATCCCAACCCTTATAAAATCATATTTACTTTGAGGACATCTGAGACTTCCAAAACTGTTAAGTAGATGCCTATATCTGACAGTGGGAAGCTCTTTCTTCATCTTTTCACTTATCATCTTAAATTTCTTTTCCTGTGACCTTGTATATTCTTCATCTGAATCAGAAGAGGAAAAATGTGAAAACACCCCTATTCCGGTAACATATTCACAGGATTTGAGCTTTTCTATCAGTTTTTCTATCTCATCCTCCTGAAAGCCTACCCTTCCCATTCCTGTATCTATCTTCAGAAATACCTTGAACTTTCTTCTGCTTTGTTCAAGATAGTCTATCTCTTCAAAGTCTGTTACCATAAAATGGATATTTTCTTCAGAAATCTTATCCATATACTCATTTTCGACAGGTCCCAGTATAAGGATGTTTATATTATCATCAAGTTCCTTAACACTGAGAGCCTCCTCCACAGTTGCCACAGCAAAATTTCTTATTCCCGCCCTTATAAGCTCCTTACACATTCTCACCATTCCATGTCCATATGCATCTGCTTTTACAACTGCTATAATTTTTTCCCTTGAGGTTATCTTTTCGAGTTCTTTTATATTTTCTCTTAAATTTTCTGTGTTTATTTCAGCCCAACAACGCATTTTTCCTTTCACCTTCTAATCAATTTTAACTATACAAGTACCTTTTCATCAGAATCATAACCATTTACTTTCTTTACAGGCTTCTTTTTTTCATTACTCTTAGATTCATCTTTTTTTAATTTTTTCAGCCTTCTCAATATGTAAACTAACGGACTCGCAACGAATATCGAAGAGTACGAACCAAATATCATACCTATAAACAATGTCATATTAAAGGTTCTCAATGACTCTCCACCGAATATCAGAAGTATCGTTATTGAAAACAATGTAGTTATTGAAGTATATAAAGATCTCATATACACCTGATTTACACTTGCTTCTATTATTTCATCAAAGCCCTTCTTATTTTTTTCCTTCTGATTTTTATTATCATTTTCCCTTATTCTATCAAATATTACTATCGTATCATTAATTGAATATCCCAGTATTGTCAATATCGCCGCAATAAAAGGAGTATCCACTTCATACCTTAGCAGTGCAATAAGTCCTATGGAGATTATAACATCATGAAGAAGAGTTAGTATCCCCGCTATGGCATAGACAAATTCAAACCTCACCGTTACATAGACTATTATAAGTATACTTCCTATTACTAGTGCCCATATTGCATTTTGGGTGAGCTCTTTTCCAATAGTAGCCCCCACTGTATCATATCTTATGATTTCGTATTTTCCTGTTTTTTCTGTAAGTTTTGACAGTAAAACTTTCTTTTGATTTTCCTCCAGCTGAGCTGTCCTTAGTATTACCGTGTTATCTTCATCTGAAATTTGAAGTTTCTTGGCCTTCAGCTGAGGTATATCATTTAATAACTCATTTGTTACTTTATCTACTTCACCTTTATTTACAGCCTTTTCATATTTTATCTGAAGCAGATCTCCACCTTTAAAATCTATTCCTAAATTTAGCTTTATGACAAAAAGAAATATTAAGGAAAGAACAACCATCAACAATGAAAATCCTATATATAGCTTTTTATACTGTATCACTTTTAAATTCATCTTTCTTTACTCCTTTCCAAAACAGCTTTTCCTTTTTGATTTTAAATGTATTTACTGTAAATTTTAAAAATAATTTTGTTATAAATATCGCTGTAATCATTGTTACCATTACCCCTAGTGAAAGGGTTACTGCAAATCCTTTTACAGGTCCTGTTCCGTAAAAGAAAAGTACCCCTGCTATAAGTAATGTTGTCAAGTTTCCATCTATAATGGCAGGAAGTCCATTTGAAAACCCTCTTTCTATGGAGTCATTTAGCCCATACCCCTTCTCCAGTTCCTCACGTATACGTTCAAAAGTAATTACATTGGCATCTACCGCCATCCCCAATGTCAATATGAATCCTGCTATTCCCGGTAAGGTCAATGTGGCACCCACCATGCTTAAGGTAGCCATTACTAGGAAGCCATAAATAACAAGTACTACATTTGCTATCAGCCCTGGAATTTTATAGATAAGGAACATAAATAACCATATTGCACCCATTGCGAGCATCCCTGCAAACTGTGTCTGCTTTATGGATTCAGCCCCTAAGGTAGCCCCTATAGTTCTTACTTCCAAAATCTTTATATTTACAGGAAGTGCACCTGATTTTAAAAGGTTTGTCAAGTTTTTAGCATCTTCTGCATTCCCTGTAGTAATCTGACCCTTTCCTCCAGGAATCTCACTTTGTATTTGAGGAGCCGACTGTTCCTTTCCATCTAGCATTATTGCCAGAGGTTTTCCTATATTCTCCCTTGTTATTTTAGAAAATATTTTCGCACCTTCGCTATTTAAAGTAAAATCCACTGCAGGTGTACCATAACGTCCCTGTCCGAGAGAAGCAGACTCTATAGCGGAACCTTCAAGTAAAGTAGGTCCATAAGTTCCATCACTATTTTTTATCTTAAACTCCAGCTTCGCAGTAGTCCCTATAAGTTCTACGGCCTTCTGGGAATCCTTTATTCCTGCAAGTTCCACTATAAGCCTATCTGTTCCGTTTATTTGAAGGGTAGGCTCAGTAACTCCCAGTCCATCTACCCTTCTTTCTATAATGTCTCTTACTTTATCCATAGTATCTGTCTTAATTTCTCCCTGTGCCTGGAGAACCACCGATGTTCCTCCACGTAAATCAAGTCCAAGCTTTATTTTATTAATATATAGCACAATAGCAGGGACAACTAATATTATAAGTAACCAAATATATTCTGTTTTCTTATTTTTCATTATAATCCTTTCCCAAAATCTAATTTGTTTTCTTTCCTGTCTTTATATTATTTTATCATATCCAGATATTTCTGAAGTATTATGGAGGCTGCAACCATATCTACTACTTTTCTACGTTCCTTACCACTTCTTTTTGAGTAATTTTTCAGGTAGTGTTCTGCCTCTGTCGTAGTGTATCTTTCATCCACTGTAAATACTTCTATAGCCTTTATCTTTTCTTTCATTTCCTCAATGAATTCTTCCACTTTCTCCACTTGCCTTTTCTTACTTCCATCAAGGCTTTTAGGTATTCCTACAACTATTTTCCGTGTTCCCTCTTCCGATATTATTTCCCTTATCCTCACTATGGGATCTGTAACATTTCTGTCAATTACCTCAAGAGCTGTGGCTAAAATCCCCAATGGATCTGATTTTGCCACACCTATCCGAACATCTCCCACATCAAGTCCTATAAATTTTTTCATAGGGTAATTCCTCCAAATAAATATATGACAATAGCCATTTACAAAATCTTTTCAATTTTTCTATGGTTTTTAAGTTTATTTGTTTTACAATCTCTATAAGATATAACAAATTACATTTTATTCCATTAGGAAATCTTTTCTGTTACAAAATCTCTAGCTTTATCTACAGCCTCTTTGGTAAGATTTCCCTCTTTCCCTCCAGCCTGGGCAAAATCAGGTCTTCCCCCACCGTTTCCACCGGCAAGCTGTGCTGCTACCTTTACTATATCCCCTGCCTTAACCTTTTTCGTAACATCCTTTGTAACCCCTACAACAAAAACTGCTTTCCCGTCATTATTTGACCCAAGTATTACTACTCCACTTTGAAGCTTTTCCTTAGCCCTATCCACAATTTCCTTCAATTCCTCCACATTCTTGTTTACAAAGTCTTTTGCCAATATTCTTATCCCCGAAATTTCATGTACTTCTGATAAAAAGTCATTCATCTCATATTTTATCAGTTTAGTTTGCAATGCCTCAAATTCCTTTATTATGGCCCTTGCATCACCTATATACTTTTCCACTACTTCAAGGACATTATTTGTGTCTGTTTTTAACAATGCAGAAATTCTACTTAGCTTTTCTTCAGTTTCATTTACATACGTCAGACTTTTATATCCCGTTGTTGCGGTTATTCTTCTCACCCCGGAGGAAATACCCCCCTCAGATTCTATATTGAAAAGTCCTATTTCCCCTGTGGATCTTACATGAGTTCCACCACAAAGTTCTATAGAAAATCCTGGAATTTCTACAACTCTTACGATATCTCCGTATTTATCGGAAAAAAGTGCCATAGCTCCCCTGTTCTTTGCCTCCTGTATATTTTCATATCTCACCGTTATAGGGATATTTGCAAGAATGATATCATTTGCCTCTTTTTCTATCTCATCAAGAACTTCTCTGGAAATTCCCTCAAAATGTGAAAAATCAAACCTTAACTTTTCGTTATCCACTAAAGAACCTGACTGCTCTACGTGCAAACCCAGCTTTTCCCGTAATACCTTGTGAAGTATATGAGTTGCCGTATGATTCCTCTGTATATCCTTCCTATAGTTTACATCCACATACATCTGGATAGAAGTTCCAATTGTAGGGACTATTCCCCTTACAACTTCAACCTGATGCACAAAAACATCCCTTTTTTTTGCTACTCCTACAATTTCACCTTCAAATTCACCAGAAACTATTTTCCCTCTATCAGACACTTGTCCACCTGATTCAGCGTAAAAAGGAGTTTTATCAAATATCATTTCATAGCCGCTTATCCCTTCACTTTTCGATATGTGAAGCAGTTTCCCTGTATCTTCATAAGTTTCATATCCTGTAAATTCTGTTTTTCCATTTTTTTCAAAAAATTCATCTATAAACTCATCCTTTATCATATCGGAAATTGTAACTCTGCTATCCTTTGATCTTTGAATCTGTTCTGATAATTTCCTTTCAAATTCTTCTTCTGATACTGAAATTCCTTGTGTTTCTGCAATTAATTTTGTCAGTTCAAAGGGAAATCCGAAGGTATCATATAACTTGAAGGATACTTCAGGGGAAAGCACTGTTTTCTTCTGAGGTTTCAACTTTTCAATTTCTTCCTCCAAAAGCCCTGTTCCGTTTTTTAGTGTAACAGAAAATCTTTCTTCTTCTATTCTTATTACTTTTTCTATATAGGCTTCCTTCTCTTTCAGATCGGGATATCCCTCCTTCATAATTTCCACAACATAAGGAACTAGTTTATACAAGAATATATCATCCTTTTCAAAAATTTTTCCTTTGGATACACTTCCTACTCCGAAAGACCTTCTTATTATTTTTCTTAAAATATAACCTCTTCCTTCATTTGAAGGCAAAACTCCATCTCCAACAAGAAATACGGAAGCTCTTATATGATCTGCAATAATATTTACTGCTTCAGTAAAGTCCTCTTTCCTTATATCCAATACTTTTTCTATTCCTTCTATAATAGGAACAAATAAGTCTGTCTCGAAGTTAGTCTTCTTATTTTGAACAACAGAGGCTATCCTTTCTATCCCTGCTCCTGTATCTATATTTTTTTCAGGAAGAGGTACAAGACTTCCATCTTCAAGTCTGTTCCACTCTGTAAAGACTAAATTCCAGATTTCAAGAAACCTATCTCCCTCATCACCTGGTTTACAATCTATTTCTTGATTATTTTCACCCATATTTTTTGTATCATAATAAATTTCACTACAAGGTCCACAAGAGCCTACCGAACCTGCAGCCCACCAGTTATCCTCTTCCCCTAGCCTTACTATTCGCTCCTTAGGAACCCCTATTTCCTCATTCCATATTTTATAAGCCTCGTCATCTGTTTTAAAAACAGAAACCCACAACCTATCCTCCTCAAGCCTTAACACCTTTGTGATGTATTCCCACGACCACTCTATTGCTTCCTTTTTAAAATAATCTCCAAAGGAAAAATTCCCAAGCATTTCAAAAAAAGTGTGATGTCTGGGAGTTTTCCCAACATTTCCAAGATCATTTGTCCTTATACACTTCTGATATGTGGTAATCCTCTTAAAGGGAGCCTCCTTTTCCCCTAAAAAGAAAGGTTTAAAAGGCACCATTCCTGCCACTGTCAATAATAGACTCTTGTCATCAGGTATTAGTGAAGCACTTTCAAAATGCTTATGCTCCTTTGATTTAAAAAAATCTATAAAACTTTTTCTTAGTTCATTTCCTGTCATTTTACTCTTTTTCTCCTTTTTTTATTAGTCTAATCTAATTTAAAATTATCTCCTAGATAGACCCTTCTAGCCGTTTCATTGCTTGCAATCTCTTCTCCGGTTCCTGCAATAAGTATAGTTCCTTCCGCCATAATATACGCCCTTTCAGTTATTCTCAAGGTTTCCCTTACATTATGATCTGTTATAAGTATTCCAAGACCTTTTTCCTTAAGCTGTATAATAATATTCTGTATATCCTCTACAGCAATGGGGTCAACCCCTGCAAAAGGTTCATCAAGAAGTATAAAATCCGGATTGGTGGATATTGTCCTAGCTATTTCCACCCTTCTTCTCTCTCCCCCGGAAAGAGCATATCCTAGACTTTTTGCCACATGGGAAAGTTTAAATTCCTCTATAAGGCTATTCATAGTGGCTGTCCTTTCCTTTTTAGGAACCCCCCTCATCTCAAGGACAGAAACTATATTTTCCTCCACTGTCAGATTCCTGAACACAGATGCCTCCTGCGGAAGATATCCTAGTCCTAATCTTGCTCTTTTATACATAGGGTAATTCGTTATGTCCTGACCATTATATGTCACTCTTCCATTATTGGGCTTCACTATACCTGTTATCATGTAGAAAGTAGTAGTTTTTCCAGCACCATTTGGTCCTAGAAGTCCCACAACTTCCCCCTTTTCCATACTAAGGCTTACACTTTTTACGACTTCCCTATTTTTATATATTTTTTTTAAATTATCAGCTTCTATACTGATTTTTCTACTCATTATACATGCTCCTAATTTTATATTTTTATCAGTTCTAACAACAATCTCCTCAATGATAACCTAAGTAATTAGTATTTCTTCTGATACTCAGTGCCATTATATCTCAGTACCGCCGTTATTCCCCTGTTTCTATCACTAGACTGAATTTTTTCACTTCCTGACAGCCATGTAATAGGAATATCAATTGTTCCCTTATTTACATTTACCCTAACTGAAGTCGGAAGATTTTTTCCTGTTTCAGGAAGATATATATTTTTCGATGCCCTCTCCAACATCTCCCTTGTAGTTTCCACAGGAATAGTTACATTAAAGCTTTTTTCCCCTGTGTCAGTTCCTGCCTTTGCGACAGCCTTTAAGGTAACAGAGTTATTTCCACCACCTAGAAATTGCTTATTTACTTTTCCTGTTACCGGTAAAAAGGAGGAATTTGAAGAAGTCCACCTTATGGAAACAGGAACTCCGTTTGAAGCTGTCATAGATTTAGGAAGATTTATCTTACCGTTATTGTTTATCTCATTTTGAGAAACTGATAATTTCCCTATAACTTCCTCCACTGCTGCCACATTTTTCGGTTCCGACTTATTTTGTACAGGAGATTCCCCCTCCTGAACATGATACTGCATCTTTATATTTCCTGTATTTTCGAGTATTTTTTTATCCACATCGTATACTGCACTTTTAGAAGAAATTTTTGTTTTTCCCTGATAAGTTACAACTTGACCGTTTAACTTTATCTTCTTTTCCTTCATATAAACAGTTGCCTTATCTGCACTTGTATTCAAATTGGCAAACTGAGGAAGTTTACTAACTATTTTTACATTATTTTCAGCATGTCCCTCTTCCTTATTCAAATCCAAATAAAGGAAATTTGAAGTCATTTGGGTATCATTTCTAAAGTCCAGCATTACACGATCCCTTGCAAGTACGAGGTTTTTTCCTGTGTCTATTTCATTATACTGGGAAGTTAGATTTACTTCCTTATATCTCATATGGACATTTTCCTTTATTTCACTTCTCGTAACACTCATTTCATTATTTGCATGGGATATAAAGTAAATTTTAGCTGTATTTCCTCTAAAATGTACTGCTTCAGAATCCACAAGTTTTGTAGGGTTCGTTGCAAAATTCTTTACATTTCCCCTTATTTTACCGTTTACATTTCCGTCAAATTTAAATTCTTTTTTCTCAAAACTTCCGTTTCCTGTATTTGAAGTTATCCTATCCCCCTGAACACTGGTCATAACCATCTGGTTTGCAAATATATTTTTCTCTATTGTATTCATATGCCCATTGGCTCCCGCCACCGTAAAGTTCTGCTTGGTAACGGCAAAATTACTGTTAAATGTGGCGTCCCCCGTCCTAAAAAGATACACAAGACCGGTTCCCCTCATTTTGTAATCCTCATAATTCATAGTATAGGCTTCATTAGTGGTTAATATTTGATTTGCAAGATCATACACTCCACTAACAAATGTTCCTGTTGTTGCCCTCGGGAGATAATTAAATGTTCCGTTCCCATCTGCATTTACTATCTTCTTTACCTCATCGTAAAAAACATGATGAGCTGAGACCTTTAATTCTTTTCCTGAATATTTTACGTTCCCAACTGCATCCACCTGTTTCTGTTTAGCAAAATACCTTGCACTATTTCCTGTTATTTGAGCCTCTTTTCCTATATAGTGGACATTTCCGTCTGCATGGACTTCCTCTGTTTTCATAAAGTATTTGGCACTATTCGCTGTTATTGTGTTTTCCGCATCCTTATATTTCACATTTCCATCTGCATGGACTTCTTCATTTTTCATATAATAGGTAGCCTTATTTGCAGTTATATTGGACTTTTCATCCTTATAGTCAACTTTTCCTTCTCCTATGGCTATTTTATCCACATCATTATAAGTAACCTTGTCAGCCTTCATTTCCCGTTTCTTTTCTATTTCCTTGTAAATGACATTTCCTGTTGCTATTATCACTTCAAATTTAGTTGTCGTTTCCACTTTGTCTGATTCCATTTCCGACTTATCTTCATTGTTTATTACCTTTGTCCTAGTTTCTGAAATCAGCCTGTCCCCCTCCTTCTTGTAGTCCACCCTCTCTGTCCTCAAATTCCATTTATTATCCTTTGTGGTACCTACAACTGAACCTTTCAAAGTTATATCGGAAGTCTTGGTATTTACTTCTCCTTCTTTTCCTGATATTAGCATATCCTTTTTTAAAAGATCCACTATTACATTCTTAAACTTTATAATTTCATCCTTTTCAGAACCTATCTGCTCATCTGCATAGATTATGGCATCATCCTTTAGCTTATATACTACTTTCTTAGCTTTCATTTCACGTCTCATCTGTTCCACAGGAGTTTCTATCTTTTTAAAGAACACTGCATACAGAAAGTAAAGCAGAATAGCCAACAAAGCTCCATATGTTATCTTTTTCCACATTATTTTTTCTCCTCTATTCTGGCTTTTATTTCAGATAAAAATTTTAATGCTTCCATAGGGGTTATGTTATTTATATCCTTATTTTCAATATCAAATATTATTTCATCCATCACTTCATTAACCTCTTCCTCGAAGAACTCTTCCTCTTTCTCCTCCTGGTACATTCCTCCAGATTGGTCAAAAAGTGAAAGCTGCTGTATGTTTATGGTCTTATCCACAAACTCCTTTCTCTGTTCTAGCCTGTGAAGTATTTTTCTTCCTTCCCTCAATATTTCCTTAGGAAGTCCTGCAAGTTTCGCCACTTCTATTCCATAGGACTTATCTGCTCCCCCTTTGACAATATTCCTTAGAAACATTACTTTCCCATTTTTTTCCTCCACTTCGATACGGTAGTTTACAATATTTTCAAACTTTTTTTCCAATTCCGTCAGTTCGTGATAATGGGTTGCAAATATTGTTTTTGCTTTTATTTTCTCATGTAAATATTCTGATATAGCTGTAGCAATGGAAATACCATCAAAGGTGGAAGTCCCTCTTCCCACTTCATCAAGAATTATAAGGCTTCTTTCAGTCGCATTGTTTATAATACTGGAAACCTCACTCATTTCCACCATAAATGTACTCTGTCCTGAAAGAATATCATCTGAAGCTCCTATCCTTGTGAGATATTTGTCCACTATTGAAAGTCTTGCCTCCTTTGCAGGAACATAGGATCCAATCTGTGCCATTATGGATATAAGTGCTGTTTGTTTCATATAAGTGGATTTTCCTGACATGTTTGGTCCCGTCAGTATTATAAACCTTTCCTTATCAGAAAGCACAGTATCATTTGATACAAATTCCCCTCTCCCTGTGAGTTTTTCCACAACAGGATGCCTTCCCTCCTTTATTTCAATCTTAAACTCTCCATCTATTTCAGGTCTTGTATAGTCATTTTCAACGGCTGCAGTTGCAAAAGAAACCATTACATCCAAATAAGAGAGTTTTTCTGAAAGCCTGTTTAACAAATTTTTTTCCTTCTTTATTTCAGAAGAAATCTCCTTAAAAAGATAATATTCAATATCCTCTATTTTAGCTCTGGAATTTATTATCGTCTCTTCATATTTTTTTAGCTCAGGGGTCACAAATCTTTCGGCATTTGAAAGGGTCTGTTTTCTAATGTAGGTTTCTGGAACAAGGTCAAGATTTGACTTTGTAATCTCAATAAAATATCCAAACACCTTGTTATACTTTATTTTCATATTTTTAATTCCTGTGGCTTCCCTTTCCCTGGCTTCTATTTCCAAAAGAAAATCTTTTCCGGAATTCATTATGTGATATATCTCATCAAGTTCCTGATTGTATCCTCTTTTTATTATTCCACCTTCCCTTACAGAAAATGGTGCATCTTCATTAATACTCTCCTCCACAAGCTTAAATATACACATCAAGCCTTCCATGTGAATATTTTCAAAAAAATCAGTCCCCTTCAATATTTCCATTATTTCCATTGTGGATTTTAAGGTGTTTTTCAATGCCAGCAAATCTTTGCCATTTTCATTTCCAAAGATTATTTTTCCTACCAATCTCTCAAGGTCATATACCTTTAGGAGTTTTTCCTTCAAATCTTCTCTCACAAGTATATTATCAATAAAATACTGGACATCCACCTGCCTTCTTTCAATTTCCTCCACATCAAGCAGAGGATTGTTTATATATCTTTTCAGCAGACGGCTCCCCATTGATGTCTTGCATTTATCAAGCACCCATAAAAGAGAACCAAATACAGTCTTTTCCCTTTGATTCTTTGTCAGTTCAAGATTTCTTGCAGTTATGGAATTTATTTCCGCATAATTTGAAGCATTCATATATTCTATTTTTTCCACTGTAAGTTCACTGTCCACCTGCATAGACAAAACATAATCAAGTGCCATCGCTCCAGCCTCAATTATAGCCTTCTTATTTTTTATTCCGTAACTTTCAAGGGAAACCACCTCAAAATATTCGGAAAGAAATTTTTCTGAATCTCTCACCTTAGTAACCACTGTTATTGTCCCTTCATTTTTCGAGGCATAATCATTAAGTATCCCCCCCACAGCCTCATAAAAGGAAGCTGTTACCAGTACTTCCTTCGGTTCTATTTTATTTAATTCGTTAAGCAACTTCATGCAGTCTTTATCATCTTCAATTTCAGTTACCTTAAATTCCCCTGTAGTTATGTCCAAATAAGCTATTCCTGTTCTTCCTTCTGAAACTGACACACTCATTAGGTAGTTGTTATTTTTTGCATCAAGAGTATCGACATCAATAACTGTTCCCGGAGTTATTATCTTTACAACTTCCCTCTTCACAATCCCCTTAGCCATCTTAGGATCTTCCGTCTGCTCACAGATTGCTATCTTGTACCCTTTGGAAACAAGCTTCGATATATAGGAGGAAGCAGAATGATAGGGTACTCCCGCAAGAGGAACATCCACATCCTTTTCCTTATTTCTGGAAGTCAAAGTCAAGCCTAATTCCTTTGAGGCTTTTACTGCATCTTCAAAAAACATCTCATAAAAATCACCTAGCCTAAAAAACAATATGGAATCCTCATATTGAGATTTTATTTCCTTATATTGCTTCATTAACGGTGTATCTGCCATCTTTCCCATACCTCTGTTTCTAATTAGTCTTTTATAGATAAGTATATCATAATTTGCATGTTTTTTCAATTTGAGAAAGATTTTAATTTAAATCCATTTCAGACAGGTCATAATAATAGGAATTACGATTACAAAGAACATTGTACTTGTGGCAACTATATTTGTTGCATATTTTACATCTCCTCCTGCTTCATTTACCAGTATTGGAAGAACTGCAAAAATTGGGACTGCTGACTGTACCATAAAGGTCTTCTTGTCCATATCTGTAAAGTTTCCTGAAATAAATCCACTCATCCATATCATTAACACCATTATTATTGGTGAAAAAATAAATCTTCCCACAAGGACAAGAACAGTATCCCTGTCAAAACGAATACTGCTAAGTCCAGCATCTGCCAACACTATCCCTATATACATAAGGGATAGTGGAGTTACTATATTTCCGATATAGGAAAAAGTAGACTCTATAAAATCAGGAACTGAAATTTCAAAACTTAAGAATATCAATGCCACAAGAAATCCCACAAGAGGTGGTGAAAGCAATTTTTTAAAATTGAACTTCCCTTTTATATTACTCTTTTCAGGAATATCATTTGCCACAAGAAATGCTCCCAACGTCCATATGGAAACAGTATTTGTTATATAATACATTAAATAATAGGGAAGGCTCTCTTCCCCAAATAACGATATATTTAAAGGTAGTCCTATAAATATTGTATTGGCATTTACAATTCCATTTATAAAAATCCCTCTTCTCCCCTGTCTTATCTTGAACAATTTAACCATTATAACGGAAACAACGTATCCTATAATAAAGGAAAGAAATGTATATATGAGCCTGTTTGATAATGATACCAAAATTTCAGGTGTTAAATATTTAAGTACCGATATAAATATGGATGACGGGAGAGCTACATTTGTTATTAGTTTTGATATATTTTCACTAAAACTGTCATGAAACCACCTTTTTTTCCGTAAAATATATCCCAGCAATATAATAAAAATTATCCCAAAAATACTTTTTAGTGATGTTATAAATATCATTATTTTTTCTCCTTACTAAACTTTTTTCACCCCCACACTTGACATAAAGACAAAACATATAAGAAAATCAATGATAAATTTAAACTACTACTTTTTCTTCTTTTTTAAAAAGAGCTGTCTCTGAAAACTTTCGAGACAACTCTTCCAATTTCTAACTTTTTATCATTTATAAAAATCTGTATTCTTAATAATAAATAAAGATTTTCTCTGTTTTATTAATGACATTACTCCTATTTTCAGCAACAACATTAAAATCTCACAAAAAAATTTAAAAAGCTTAAAGAAAATGCTCTTTTTTATATTTTTCTTTAAAGAATAATTTTTTTGTCAAGTGAAATTTTAGTCGTAATTAAAAATTTTTGATGCTTTTTAGAACTTTTCATAATAATTTCTTATAAAAATTCCTTTATTTAGAGCACTTATAGAAACATTACTTCTTAATCCAGCTCATAAGCTTCCTTAATTCAGCTCCTACCTTTTCTACTTCATGTTTAGCAAACTCTTCTCTCTTTGCTTTAAGGAAAGGTTGTCCTGCTTTGGAATCAGCAAGGAAATCATCAGCAAACTTACCTGTCTGGATATCCTTTAATACACCCCTCATTGCTTCCTTTGTTTCAGCAGTAATCATTTTAGGTCCTGTTATGTAATCTCCATATTCTGCCGTATTTGAAATGGAATTTCTCATTGTTGCGAGTCCACCTTCATATATAAGGTCCACTATAAGTTTCATTTCATGCAGACATTCAAAATAAGCATTTACAGGGTCGTATCCAGCTTCAGTCAGAACTTCAAATCCTGTTTTCATAAGTTCTACAACTCCACCACATAATACAGCCTGCTCCCCAAATAAATCAGTTTCTGTTTCCTGTTTAAATGTAGTCTCAAGGATTCCTGATCTTCCTCCTCCTACACCGGATGCCCATGCCAATGCAACTTCCTTAGTATCTCCGCTAGGATCTTTTTCCACCGCTATTAGACAAGGAACTCCACTCCCCTCCTGGAAAGTTCTTCTTACTAAGTGTCCCGGTCCCTTTGGAGCAACCATAAATACATTTACATCTTCCCTTGGAACTATTTTATTAAAATGTATGTTAAACCCATGTCCAAATCCTAGGTATGCTCCCTGTTTTAAGTTAGGGGCAACATCATTTGTATAAGTGTCTGCCTGCAGCTCATCTGGAATCAGTATCATAACTATATCCGCATCCTTAACTGCATCTGCTGTTTCCTTTACTACAAATCCCGCTTCCTCAGCTACTGTCCATGATTTTGAACCCTTTCTAAGTCCTATTGTAACTTCCATACCGCTTTCCTTTAAATTTAATGAATGTGCATGCCCCTGCGAACCATACCCCAAAACTGTTATCTTTTTCCCTGCCAATTTGTTTAAGTTACAATCAGCATCATAATAAACTGTTGTTCCTAAAATATTCCCTTATTAAAATAATACTTTCCATATATAATAGTATATTTTTCTATACTGTC
>JBGXYD010000036.1:0-9540 GCA_041815005.1 Leptotrichia sp.
AAATATAAGAAGAAAAATGGTTACCCTTTCAGCAAATTTAGCCTTTTTTTCTGATAAAAAAGTCATGCTGAATATGGAATATAATCGCATAAAAATTATTAAAATTGATAAAAAAGAAAGTGTATTAATCATTGTAATTCTCCATCCCATAAAATTTTTTTATATTCTATCATATTTACAAAATATAGTCAAAATAGGAATGTAATAAAAAAAATTATATTTAATAATTAAAAAATGAAATTATGTGGTATAATATAAAGGGATAAAAAATTATATTAATAATAAAAAATTATAAGGAGGTTATATTACATGCCAAAAAATTTAAGTGGAAGAAGTTTTTTAAAGCTCCTTGATTTCACAAGTTCTGAAATAAGATATCTACTGGACTTGTCAAAAAAATTCAAGGAAATGAAGATGACGGGGATACCCCACAGATATTTAGAAGGGAAAAACATAGTTTTACTCTTTGAGAAGACATCGACACGTACAAGATGTGCTTTTGAAGTGGCAGGTATGGATTTAGGGATGGGAGTTACATATTTAGATCCAGGGAGTTCACAGATGGGGGCTAAGGAGAGCATAGAGGATACGGCACGTGTACTTGGAAGAATGTATGATGGAATAGAATACAGGGGATTTTCACAGGAAATTGTGGAGGAATTGGCAGAAAATGCAGGAGTTCCAGTTTGGAATGGACTTACAAATGAGTTTCATCCTACTCAAATGCTGGCAGATCTGTTAACAATAGAAGAAAATTTTGGATATATAAAAGGAATAAACTTTACATATATGGGAGATACAAGAAATAATATGGGAAATTCACTGCTTATAGCATGTGCAAAAATGGGAATAAACTTTACAGCATGTGGACCGAAGGAATTAAAGCCAGAGCAGTATTTGATTGAGGAGGCAGAAAAACTTGCCAAAGAAAACGGTTCTACAGTAAAGTTTACCGAAAATGTTGAGGAAGCTTGTAAAAATGCTGATGTAATATATACAGACATATGGGTATCAATGGGAGAGGCTGAAGAAGTGTGGGAAAAAAGGGTTTCTACATTGAAGAAATACCAAGTGAATAGTAAAGTTATGGAGTTGGCTAATGACAATGCTATATTCCTTCATTGCCTACCTTCATTCCATGACCTAAAGACTTCCATAGGACAGAAAATAAATGAAAAGTTTGGAATACCTGAAATGGAGGTGACTGATGAAGTATTTGAAAGTCCTCAGTCAAAGGTATTTGATCAAGCTGAAAACAGGATGCATACAATAAAAGCTGTAATGTATGGAACGCTAAAGTAAACGTAATGAATAATTTATATAAATCAGCAAGAAATAATGGATGAAAGTATAAAATAAGTTATATGTCATAGTGAACTATTTAATATTGTTATTAATCAGGAGCATCTATAAAAGACTATAGGGCTTTACCCGACTTTTTTATAGATAATCCGTGATTTAAATATATAAATTATTATAGGAAGGAGAATGGAAAATGGAAAAAAAGAGAATTGTTATCGCACTTGGAGGAAATGCCTTGGGGAACAACCCTGAAGAGCAGTTAAAGCTGGTAAAAAATACTGCTAAGGCAATAGTTTCACTTACGAAGGACGGATATGAAGTAATAGTAGGACATGGAAACGGACCTCAAGTGGGAATGATAAATCTTGCAATGGATTATGCGGCAAATGGAGAAGTTAAAACCCCTTATATGCCCTTTGCAGAATGTGGTGCAATGAGTCAAGGATACATAGGGTATCATCTCCAGCAGGCAATAAGGGAAGAGCTGCACAACCAAAAAATTGATAAGGGAGTAGCTACAATAGTTACTCAGGTTGTTGTAGACAAGAAGGATCCTGCCTTTGAAAACCCTTCTAAACCTGTAGGAATGTTCTATTCTAAGGAGGAAGCGGACAAAATAGCAGCAGAAAAGGGATTCACATTTGTTGAGGATGCAGGAAGAGGATACAGGAGAGTTGTACCTTCACCACTTCCAAAGAAAATAGTAGAGCTGAAGGAAGTTAAATCCCTTGTCGATAACGGTACAATTGTAATCACTGTTGGTGGAGGAGGAATTCCGGTAGCTGAAGAGGATGGAAAGTATACAGGAGTAGATGCAGTTATTGATAAAGATAAATCAAGCTCAAAACTTGCCATTGATTTAAAGGCAGATATGCTTGTAATCCTTACAGCAGTTGATAAGGTATGTATAAACTTTAATAAACCTGATCAGAAGGAACTTGATAACCTCAATATTGAAGAAATTAAAAAATATATAGATGAAGGACATTTTGCCAAAGGGAGCATGCTTCCTAAAATAGAGGCATGTCTTGAATATGTTACTTCTAACAAGGAAGGAAAGGCTATAATAACTTCATTGGAAAATGCTCATCTAGCCTTAAAAGGGGAAACTGGAACAGTTATCCAATCTTAAAATAAAATTTCTCCTAGTTCTTTTTTAAAGATTCTAGGAGATTTTTTAGTAAAAATTACAGTTATTTTTCTTTTAATATAAGTAATAATTTTATTGTATAAAAAAATTTTATAATCTTCTATCTATTTTCCTAAAAGTATAATAGACATTTTATCTGAATTAGGATATAATATGTTGTCAATCAGTTGTAAGTTTATAGGTAAGATAGCATAGTCTAATCGAACTTGCTTAAAGGAAAAATAAGGAATGGAGGAAAAATGGAACTGCTTCTGACAAAAATAGAAAAAATATTTAAAGATAATATTAAAAAGATTTTTGGAGAGGAATTTTCTGAAAATGCCGGAATACAATATTCCACAAGGAATGAATTTGGAGATTTTCAAACCAACTTTGCAATGATGAATGCAAAGAAGATGGGAAAAAAACCAAAGGAAATTGCTGCTGAAATTATTGAAAAATTTGAGCCTAATGATATAATTGAGAAAATGGAGATTGCCGGACAGGGATTTATTAACATATTTATAAAGGATTCTAAAATAACTGAAGAAATAAGGAAAGTGGGAGAAGAAAAATATGATTTTCCTGTAGATGTTTCCAAAAAAGTAATTATAGACTATTCTTCCCCCAATATAGCAAAAAGAATGCATATAGGACATCTTAGAAGTACCATAATTGGTGATTCCCTTAAAAGGATAATGAGATATATAGGATTTGAAGTACTGGGGGACAATCACATTGGAGACTGGGGAACACAATTTGGAAAGTTAATAGTGGGGTACAACAAATGGATAAATGAAGAGGAGTACAAAAAAAATCCCATAGGAGAGCTGGAAAGAATCTATGTGAAGTTTTCAGAAGAATCAAAGAAGAATCCAGAACTGGAGGACATAGCTAGAGAGGAGTTACGTAAAGTACAGACTGGAGATGAAAGAAATATAAGCCTTTGGAAGGATTTTATAGATTCTTCCCTTAAGGAATACGATAAGGTATATAAGAAGCTGAATATAGAATTTGATTTATATAACGGAGAATCTTTTTACAATGATCTGATGCCAGGAATACTGGAACTTTTAAAGGAAAAACAGATAGCAGTATCAGATAATGATGCCCTTGTTGTCTTTTTTGATGAAGAGGATAATCTACCTCCGTGCATTGTACAAAAAAAGGACGGAAGTTTCCTTTATTCAACTTCTGATTTGGCATCAGTAAAATACAGGAAGGATAAACTTAATGTAGATAATGTTATTTATGTGGTTGATGAAAGGCAGAGAGATCATTTTAAGCAAGTATTTAAAATAGCCGAAATGATGGGAAAACCTTATGATTATGAAAAACATCATGTTTCTTTTGGAATAATGAGGTTTGAAGACGGAATTATTCTGTCCAGTAGAAAGGGGAATGTAATCCATCTCTTTAACCTGCTTGAGGAGGCAAAGTCTGAAGCAAGAAAAATAATCGAAGAAAAAAATCCTTCCCTTCCTGAGCGGGAAAAGGAAAAAATTTCAGAAGTAGTAGGAATAGGTGCTATAAAATATTTTGATTTAAGTCAGAACAGGACATCCCCAATATTATTTTCATGGGATAAGGTATTGAATTTTGAAGGGAATACATCCCCTTACCTCCAGTATACATATGCAAGAATAATGTCCATATTTAGGAAAATAAAGGAAAATGATATAGAATATAATATTGATTATAGTATAATAGCTGAAACTCTAAATGAAAATGAAAGAGAATTGGCGACGGCACTTTTAAAACTGCCATACTGGATAATAAAGGCATATGAAGGCTATAAACCTAATTTAATAGCTGACTATCTTTTTGAAACTGCAAAGATTTTCAATTCCTTTTATGCATCAGAACCGATATTGAAGGAAACGGATAAGGAGAAGTTTAATACAAGACTTATGTTGGCTGAAAAAACTGCCTTTGTCATAAAAGAAGGGCTTTCTCTGCTTGGAATTGAAGTAGTGGAAAGAATGTAACATTTTACATAATTTAAATATAATAATATTCAAAAATTTAAAAATAAATATAATACGAGGTGAATTAACATGAAAGAAAAAGTGGTATTGGCATATTCAGGAGGACTGGATACATCAATTATAATTCCATGGTTGAAAGAAAACTACGATTTAGAGGTAATAGCATGCTGTATAGATGTAGGACAAAATGAAGATATGGAGGAAATAAGGCAAAAGGCCGTTGATTCAGGGGCTTCAAAGGTGTATGTAGAGGACAGAAGGGAAGAATTTGTAAAGGATTATGCATTTAGGGCATTAAGGGCTGGAGCTATATATGAAGATAAATATCTTCTAGGTACTTCCTTTGCAAGACCGCTTATTGCCAAGACTTTAGTGGAAGTAGCTCATAAGGAAGGGGCAAAATACATATGTCATGGTTGTACAGGAAAGGGAAATGATCAAGTAAGATTTGAAACTGGGATATTCTCACATGATCCTACATTAAAGATCATCGCCCCTTGGAGGGAATGGAATATTACCTCTAGAGAAGATGCCATAGACTACGCTCAAAGATTTGATATTAAACTATCCGTTACAAAAGAAAAGATATATTCTGTAGATCAGAATCTATGGCATATTTCCCATGAAGGTGGAGATATAGAACACCTAGAAAACGAGCATATCGAAGATAGAGTATATATGATGGTGACTCCTCCTGAAAAAGCAAAGGACGAACCGACATATGTGGAAATAACTTTTGAAAAGGGCTGGCCTGTAAAAGTGGATGGAGAAGAGCTTTCTCCTGTGGATTTATTGACAAAGCTTAACAAAATAGGAGCTGAAAACGGAGTAGGAGTTATAGATCTTTTGGAAAATAGGCTTGTGGGTATGAAATCAAGAGGTGTATATGAAACTCCCGGTGGTACATTACTTATGGAAGCATTAAAAGACTTGGAAAGAGCTGTATTTGATAAAGATACCTTTGAATTTAAGAAACTGGTTTCTCAAAAATATGCAGATATCACCTATTCAGGACAATGGTTTACACCTATAAGGGAAGGACTTGATGCTTTTGTAGAATCCACTTCTGAATATGTAACGGGTACTATAAAACTGAAATTATATAAGGGAAATATAAAAATTGCATCAAGACATACAGATTATGCCCTATATAATGAAGTTATATCTTCTTTTGGAGCAAGTGGGGAACTTTACAGCCATAAGGATGCTGAAGGATTTATAAAACTTTTTTCACTTCCTAATAAAATAAGGGCATTTAAGAAAATAAAATAATATAGGAAAAATTTAGTTTTCTGTAGATATGTAAAAAAATAAAAACTGCTATTAAAGCAGTTTTTTATTTTCAAGATATTTTTTCCCTCTTTCTATTTGCATTTCAACATTTGAAATAGAGGTTCCTCCGAAAGAATTTCTTTTATTTATACAGTTTTCTATTGATATTTCAATTAATATATCTTCACCAAACACTTCTGAAAACTTCTTAAATTCATCTAAAGTTAAATCATCAATAGCTATATTCCTGCTTTCACAATGGGAAACTATTTCTCCGGTTATTTTATGTGCCTGTCTGAAGGGGATGTTGTGTTTTGCCAAATAATCTGCCACATCTGTGGCATTTAAAAATCCTGCCTTCATGGAATCCAATATTTTTTTATCATTAACTGATAAAGTATCAAGCATCAGATAAAAAATTTCAATTGAAATCTTAATATTGTCTATGGAATCAAAAATTCCTTCCTTATCCTCCTGCATATCCTTATTATATGCAAGAGGTAAAGCCTTCATTGTAGTCAGAATTCCAATCAGGTTTCCATATATTCTACCTGTCTTTCCTCTTACAAGCTCCGCTATATCAGGGTTTTTTTTCTGTGGCATAATGGAAGAGCCTGTTGCAAATGCATCATCTAATATAACAAAAGAAAATTCAGATGTACACCATATTATAATTTCCTCAGAAAATCTTGAAAGGTGCATGGAAATAACAGATATAATCATGGATAGCTCTATTATAAAATCCCTGTCACTTACTGAATCAAGACTATTTTCAGTGGGTTTTGAAAATCCCAACTCCCTAGATACAAAATCCCTGTCAAGATTAAAGGTAGTCCCAGCCAATGCTCCCGCTCCCAATGGCATTTCATCTATTCTTTTCAGAAAATCTTCAATTCTGGAAATATCCCTTTTAAACATTTGAAAATATGCCATCAAATGATGGGAAAAAAGTATGGGTTGTGCTCTTTGTAAATGGGTATACCCCGGAATTACAGTTGTTTTATATTTTTTTGAAAGGTTTAATATAACCTCCTCTGCATTAAGAAGGAGCTGTCTTATATTTTTAGCTTCCTTTCTTATATACATTCTAATATCCAAAGCTACCTGATCATTTCTACTTCTTGCAGTATGCAGTTTTCCAGCAACAGATCCTATTATTTCAGTCAGTCTCTTTTCTATAGCCATATGTATATCTTCATCAGAAATATTAAATTTAAAAGTTTCATTTTCAATTTCCTTTTTTACCTGTAGAAGTCCCCTTTCGATTTCTACTTGCTCTTCTTCCCCTATAATCCCCTGTCGAGCCAGCATTCTGCTATGGGCAATACTTCCTGTTATATCCTCCTCGTACATTCTTTTATCAAAATTAATGGAAGCATTGAACTTTTCCAGCAGCTTGTTTGTTTCTTTGTTAAAACGCCCTTCCCATAATTTTTTCATTTTTCCTCCTATATTCTTCTTAAATAATATAGTTATTATATCATAATCATGAAGATATTTCATTTATATTTAAATTTTTCTTTTACTTTTACATATTATATAATATTATACCTGTCTCTGAAAATATTTGTGAATTTAAGTATATTCTATTAGGAACACAAAGTATTATTTTTACTGGACTTTTCTATATTTTAAGAGTATAATTTTAATAGATACATATGAGTAACTACTCATATTAAAATTTGAGAGGAAAATAAATAAGGTGATAAAAATGAGTACAATTTTAGCTACACCTAAAATAAAAGGTGAAAATCCAAAAAGAGATGGAGAGAATAGAGTTAAAGATAAAATATATAATATGGAGATAATATTTACAATACTATGTTGCGTATTTCTAATATTGGGTATATTCTTGGAAATAATAGTAGAAAATCCCACAGTACATCATGCAGTATATTATATAGCATATTTTTTTGGAGGATATTATGCATCAAAGGAAGCTTTAGAGGATATATTAAAGGGGAAATTTGAAATAGATTTTCTAATGATATTTGCAGCTGTGGGTGCTGCTATACTTGGTAAGCATTCTGAAGGAACATTGCTCCTATTTTTATTTAGTTTGGGGAATTCGCTTGAGAATTTCGCATTGGAAAAGGCAAAAAATCAGATAAAGGCTTTAAATGACTTGACTCCTTCTACAGCAAGTGTAAAAAGAAATGGAGAAATAGTTCAAATTCCAATAGAAGAAGTAAAGCTGGGAGATATAGTTTTAGTAAAGGCCGGAAGTAAAATTCCTGTGGATGGGATAGTAATCTTAGGGGAAAGTAGTGTAAACCAGGCTCCTATAACAGGAGAAAGCAATCCTGTGGAAAAACTTTCAATAGAACCCGATGAAAGAAAAAACTATAAGGATTTTGCTTCAGTAGATGAAAAAAATAAAGTTTTTGCAGGGACTATAAACGGAGAAGGGGTTTTGGAAGTGGAAGTCCTAAAGATATCGGCTGATTCCACTTTGGCAAGGCTTATTAAAATGGTAAATGAGGCAGAATCAAAACAGTCGCCTACACAGCAATTTACAAAGAATATAGAGAAATATTATGTTCCCTTTATATTGATTTTTGTAGTAATTCTATGTTTTGCATTTATTGTTTTATCTGAAACTCCTGCAGAGAGTTTTTACAGGGCAATGAGAGTGCTTGTTGGAGGAAGTCCATGTGCATTGGCAATATCGACTCCAAGTGCAGTATTGAGTGGAATAGCCAGAGCTGCAAAGGAAAGGGTTCTAATAAAGGGAGGTAGAGCACTTGAAGTATTAGGCGGTCTTCATACAATAGCTTTTGATAAGACTGGAACACTGACAGAAGGAAATCCTGTGGTAAAAAATATAGAAGTTTATAATATTGAAGAAAATGAACTTTTAAATATACTTTTTTCAGTTGAATCCTTAAGCACACATCCCATTGCAAGATCTATTGTAAAAAAATGTGATGAACTATTAAAGGAAAATCGTAAAAATATGGAAGTCCTGGATATAAAAAACATTACAGGAAAAGGGATTGTTTCAGTACTAAATAAGGAAAAGGTGTATATAGGAAGCAAAAATCTTATGTTGGAATCAGGATTCACATATACAGAAGAAATTGATAAAAAAATAGATGAATTTTCTGAAAATGGATATACAACAATGGTTATAGGGCTTGAAAAAAGAGGAATTGTAGGAATTCTAGCTCTTATTGATGACCCTAGGGAAGGAGCCATAGAAACAGTAAAAGCCTTAAAGGAAATAGGAGTGTCTGATATAATGATGTTGTCAGGAGACAATTCTAAAGTGGCAGAAACTATAGGAAGAGAGTTAGGTATAACTACTGTAAAAGGTGGATTGCTACCAGAAGATAAACTAAAGGAAATAGAAAAAATTAAAAATTCAGGACTTACAATAGCAATGGTGGGTGATGGTGTGAATGATGCACCTGCAATGGCAATAAGTAATGCAGGAATTGCAATGGGAGCTGCAGGATCGGATGTAGCCCTTGAAACTGCAGATGTGGCACTACTTGCAGATAAATTGGAAAATCTTCCCTTTGTTATAGGGCTAAGTAAAGAAGCTAAAAAGATAATAAGACAGAACCTCATAATAAGTCTTGGTATGATAGTATTTTTAATACCGGCATCGCTATTTGGCCTGACAGAGATGGGATCCACTGTAATACTTCATGAAGGGACAACGGTAGCAGTGGTATTTAATGCATTGAGGCTTCTTGCTTATAAAAATCGTCTTAAATAATAAATCATATATAAAGTATTGAAAGTAATAAATCTGTAAAAGTTGATTAATATTTTTATTTATCTTATTTTACTAAGATACTACACAAGTCTGAAAATAAACTTATTCTATTTAAAGATGAGGTT
>JBGXYD010000037.1:0-11295 GCA_041815005.1 Leptotrichia sp.
AAATTATTAAATTCAATAAAATAAACAATTTTGCTATAAATTTATAAAAATTTCTTTCTTGTTTTTTATAATTCAATTTTTTTTGCATTTTTACTTATTTATACACATACAATAATCCGTATAAAACTTTATTTTATAATCCTTCAGACAATTACCTAAAATTAATATTAAATTTTATTTTTTAATTATCCGCATTTTCTCCGACAACTTTCGGAACAATAATAAATTCTTCATCGCTATTTGGAGCATTTTTCAATATTTCCTTTTTTATTTCCGCATTTTTTATATCGTCTTTTCTCAATTTATCCTTTAAATCTAAAACATTAAACAAAGGGGCAACATCACTTGTGTCAACTCCATTTAACTCTTCCATGTAATCAAATATTTTATTTAAATCTACTCTAAACTTTTCAATTTCACTTTCAGAAAATTCTAATTTTGAAAGCGTTGCGATTTTTAATACATCTTCTCTTGTAAGCATTTTTCCTCCATCCTACAATATCTTTTTTAATTTATAATTTTTTTATTTTCATAATATATATTTAACATCTGAATCTTATAGTTTTACATTATAACTTTTTTTTTGAATTTCTATCTCATATAGCTTTACTAATTCTTCGAAACTAAGAAATTTTACTCTGTCATTTTGCGTTAAATCTTTAAAAGATGAGTACATAATCTTCTTTTGGAATTCTTTTTTTCTAATACTATCTGCTACAATAAACATTCTTGTATAAAAATCTTGTAAATCATTATACTTTAACAATGAATTTTGTATATCTGTTGAATGTTCTACTTCAAAAAATGAATGTGGTAATTTTATTTCTTCATTATCAAAATATCTATTATTAAACCAAATTACATCAATAGTCGAAGTTCTATTTATTATTTCAGGATAACTGAATTGAGGAATTTTATCAAGTGATCTTAAATCACCTAATTTTTTATTAATAAAATTTTTGTTTTTATCCTGATTTGGAATAAAAGTATCTAATTTCTTTAAATTTCCAATTTCTAAAAGTAATCCTTGATAATATGAATGATTATACTTTATCATTTCCTCAGAATCTTTATTTTTTTCATCTTCTTGAATTATTCCTTTTAATTCATTTTCTTTCTTAAATTGTTCCAATCCATATAATCCAGGTTTTATTTTATAAATTTCTTTTCTTTGTTGAACTATTCTCCGAATACTCGCAAATGGTGTTTTTGTTTTCCATTCACAATCTTTGATTTTAAAAACTTCATGATTTAATTCTCCTAAAGTAGCAACTCCACCTAATTTTTCAAGTGTTAAAATGACAGCTTCATATTGTTTCATTATCTTATCTCCTAAAATTCAACCCATTCTGTACTTTCTTCTCCATCAGCTCTTTCCCCAGACATAAGTTTATGAGAAACATTACCCGGCTCAAGTACAAATTCCCCATTATAGTATTTCTTCTCCGCAATATTAAATGCTTCTTCCATACTTTCTGCTTCAATTTCAAACTTTTCAACAATATGTTCCTCAATAAATATATTAAATTTTTTCATCTCAACCTCTTTACTTCCAATTATTATTTTTTAATCCTGACATACTCCAATATCTCATTAAAATTATCAAATTCAAAAAATTCTATATTATTTTCCTCACAGAACTTTACTGCCCTTGTGCCTTTTCTTATAAAGGAAAAATCTGCCACTTCTATAGCTCTATAGTCAGAAGGCCCGTCTCCTACAAAATACACATTGTATCCTTTTTCCTGATAGCTTTTTACTATTTCCTTCTTATCGACTCCATAATACTGCTCCTTGTCCAAAAAAGGATTAGACACTGTTATTTTATCCCCTTCAAATGATATGTCATTTGATAGAATATCTTCATTTTTCAAATTTATATTATACTTCAAAAGCGAGCCTTGTATATTAAGCCTCGTTCCTGCACTTACTATTTTAAACTTTGTTCCACTTTTGACAAAATCAATGAAAGTAATATCTATCTCCACATTTTCATTTAAGGTTTTTATATATTCTTCTTTCGTAATATTAAGGGATTCCAACCCATATTTTACAAATTCCCTTATTGTTATTTCATTATTCCTATACTTTTCCCTGATAATTTTTTTATAGTCAGGATTGTGGGTTTCCAGTAATACATCTGTGGAATCCATTTTGCTAATTGTTATATCAAAATCTATCAGGAATATAACCTTTTTTTCTGTCATCTATTTCTCTCCAAATTTATTTCTACGATAATCTTTATTATCCTTTACAATTCGTCTCTATTTCAACAAAACCAGAATTTACAAAAATTATAGACTTTTTAGATAGTTTATTTCCTCTTCTGTAAGGGGTCTATACTCTCCAGGCTGCAAATGTCCCAATGAAAGTTCCCCTATTTTTACTCTTTTTAAGGAATTGACATTATATCCAAGTGTCTCCACCATTTTCCGTATCTGTCTATTTCTACCTTCAAAAATGGCAATCCTTATTTCCTTTTTATCTATTTTTTTCACCTTAGCAGGAGCAGTCCTTTTGCCATCGACAACAACCCCATGCTTCAAAGCTTCCATATCCTTTTCCTCTATTTCCCTGCTAAGTTTTACTATATAGCTTTTATAGAGTTTTTTTCTAGGATGCATAACATGATTATAAACTTCACCGTCATTGCTTATTATTATAAGCCCCTCCGTCATATAGTCCAGCCTTCCATATGTAAAAAGCCTTTTCTTGGACTTTATATAATCTATTGCAAGACTTCTGCCCAACTTATCATCATTGGAACAGATAACTCTTTTAGGTTTGTTTAACATATAATATTCATAAACTGTGTTGAGTTTTATTTTTTCTCCATCAACCCTCACCACGTCTCCTGCCAAAACTTCCATTCCAAGTGAAGCTTCCTGTTTATTAACAGTAACCCTTCCTTCCTTTATCAATTCATCAGCTTTTCTTCTAGAACACATACCGGAATCAGCTATAAATTTATTCAATCTCATTTTTTACCTCTGTCTCTTCTTTCGTTTCTTCAACTTTTTCAAACTGAGCCTCAATCCTGTCCTCGTCTTCCTGAAGGAAGGCTTCCTCAGTTCCCTTTTGCCCCTTATAAAGGAGTTCTATCTTTTCATATTGCTCATATCCGGGGAGCTGGGATTTTTCCCCTATATCAAGATAACTGTAAAAATCCTCCGTTACCTCATATAAGTTAGGATTTCCTATCGCTTTTTTCCTTCCCGATATATAAATAAGATTTTTCTCCAGCAGATTAGCCATTGTCTTTTCTACACTGACTCCTTTTATCTGCTCGATTTCTCCCTTTGTTATGGGCCCTTTATAAGCTATGATTGCAAGTGTTTCCATTGTAGCCTTTGTAAGTTTCCTTATCTTCACTTCAGGATTAAAAAACTTTTTGACATCTTCCCCATACAGGGGATTGGATACAAGGGACACCGTTCCGTTTTCTATACGGATATTTATCCCATTTTTCTTCCGTTTTTCCTTAAGATTCAGCAGTATTTCCTCTATCCTATCTAAGGATAGATTATAAAACCCAGCCAACTCTTCCACCTTTAAAAGCTCCTGAGAAAGAAATATAAGACTTTCTATTCTTTCTTCAATATTTTCCATAATTACTTCCATTTTAATCTCCAAATATAAACTATCTTAAAATCCATAATCAAAATATTTGCAGATTAATAATCAGTACTTGGGGAAATTATGACATTCTTATAGTCATCAAACTTGTCAAATACCTTTGCAATTCCATTTACAACAGCATGAATCGGCTCATCACAAACAGTCACCTTCAATTTCAGTTCCTTTTCTATTTTTTCCTTGAGGATTCTTATCCCGGCTCCTCCCCCTGAAAGATATATTCCTGTTTCGTATATATCAGCTGCAACCTCCGGTTCTATTTCCTCCATAGTCAGCTTAATTTCATCAATTATAAGATCTATATTCCTGTCGATTGCACCATCTATTTCTGAAACCACAATCTGAATGCTCTTAGGAAGTCCTACTCCAAGTTCTCTTCCTCTTATTTCATACTTGGCATCTTTATCGGAGGAACTTATCGTGTTTATTTTTAAATCCTCTGCTGTCCTTTCTCCAATGAGAAGATTATGATTATCTTTTATATATTCCATTATATCTTCATTCAAATGATCTCCTGCTATTTTAACAGACTTGGATTTAGCTGCTCCACCTGATACAATAAAGGCTATTTCAGTAGTTCCCCCTCCTATATCAACAATAAGATGCCCTTTAGGCTGGAACAGCTCTATTCCTGCACCAATTGCAGCCGCTATCGGCTCCTCCATAAGATATACTTCCTTTGCTCCTGCCTCCTTCACCACTTCTACAACCGCTCTTCTTTCCACTTGAGTTACTCCGCTAGGTACACATATTATAACTCTTGAACTCTGAAATTTATCCTTTCTTATTCTCTTTAAAAAGTTTTCCAGCATTTTTTCAGTTACTTCATAATCAGAAATTACTCCATTTTTTAAAGGTCTTATTATTTCAGTGTGCTTTGCAGCCCTACCTATTATTTCTTTAGCCTTTTCTCCTATATATTCCACCTCATCTGTCTTTATATTTATTGCCACATATGTAGGCTCATCTATCAGTATACCTTCCCCTTTTACATATACTACTGTATTGGCCGTCCCAAGGTCTATTGCCACATCCCTTGTAGGTTTTGTCTTAAATTTGAAAAAATTGAAAAATTTCATTTTAAATGTCTCCTTTGTAAATTTTGTTATTTATTTTTAATTTCAGTTTCTAAATCATCATCTATCAATATCTGATTATCGTAGCTGATTATTCCCATTTCCTTCAACTGGTCATAAATTCTGGATGCCCTGTTGAATCCTATTCGAAGTTCTCTTTGAAGCAGTGATATGGAAACTTTTTTTTCTTGCTTTATTATTTCTATTGCATTTTCAAAATAAGGATCCGTATCTTTCCCATGTACTGATGTTTCCGACAAGATTTCCTCCATATAAGAGGTATTCTTGTTCTTTTTCAGGGTAGAAGTCAAGTCCATAACTTCCTCATCAGATATGAATGCCCCTTGAATCCTCTCCAGTTTTGATGAACCATTTTCAAGAAGCAGCATATCCCCGTACCCTAAAAGTTTTTCAGCTCCCACAGAATCAAGTATTGTCCTTGAATCTATCTGGGATCTTAAGGCAAATGAAATTCTGCTTGGCAGATTTGCCTTTATCATACCTGTTATAACATCCGTCGAAGGCCTCTGGGTTGCCACCACAAGATGTATTCCTATAGCCCTAGCCTTCTGTGCAATTCTTGCAATGGACTCCTCTACACTTCCCGAAGCTACCATCATAAGATCTGCCAGCTCATCTATTATTATAACAATATATGGCATTTTTTCAACATATTTCAGGGAATTATACCCTTTTATGTTTCTCACTCCATTTTCCATGAGTATCTTGTATCTTTTTTCCATTTCATTGACTGCCCATTTTAAAGCGATGGACGCCTGATGAGGATCAATTATAACCGGCACCAGCAGATGGGGAATATCGTTATATGGAACCAGTTCCACCATCTTAGGATCCACCATGATAAACCTTACTTCCTTTTCTGATTTTTTAGATATAAGTGTGGAAATAAGCGTATTTATGGCTACAGACTTCCCTGATCCTGTTTGCCCTGCTATAAGCAGATGAGGCATTTTCGCAATATCTATTATTTTATCTCTACCTACAATGTCCTTTCCAAGAACCACATTCAGTTCCCCTTTTTCCAGCTCTGCATTTTTAATAATGTTTGAAAAATAGACAGGTTCCTTTATTTTATTGGGCGTTTCTATCCCTATTGTATTTTTCCCTGGAATGGGAGCTTCTATCCTTATGCTTTCAGCCGCCAGGTTCATAGCTATATCATCTGAAAGGGAAGTTACCTTGCTTACCTTCACTCCTGCCGGTATGGTTATCTCATATCTCGTTATGGTAGGTCCATATTCATAGTTTACCACCTTTGCATCTATTCCGAACTGCTTTAATACATTTTCAAGATGACTGACATTGTCAATAATTGCTTTTTCTATTTCAAACTTTTTCTCCAGATCCATAGGCTTTGCCTTAAATATTTCCTCTATGGACTTCTTTATAAGCTCGCTATATCCTTGATCGGGATGTAGTGCTGCCCTTTCTGTATTCCTTATGCTTTCCTCCAGCTTCCTCTCCCTCTCGATTGCCTCAATATCTTCAAAAGCTCCAATTTTTGGAATTTCGGTAATTTCCTGTATAACCTCTTTAGGTTTTGCTTTTCCTTCAATTTCCTTCATCTCAGAATTTTCCGGAACTTTTTCCTTCCCTTCTGAAATTTCTTCTATTTTGTTTATTTTTTCAGTTTTTGCATCATCATTTTCCTGAGCTAAAGAATTCACTTTGTTTATATTTTCAGAAGCAGTTCCTGCAGAAAGCCCTTCTTTCTGAATATTGGCTTCCACTTCTCTTTCTTTTAATTTTTCCTCTTGGATTTTCTCTTCTGCTCTTTCAACTTTTAAAGGAATTATGGTATCAGCTTCCTTTTTCCCTAGACTTTCTTCATTTCCAGTCTTTATAGATGATTTTTCCAAACTTTCGGTATTTATTTTGGGTTGCCTTTTCACTTCTTCCATAGTATCAGAGAACTCCACCCATTCCTTTTTTTTCTTTTCCAGCTCCTCTTCAGTATAGGTTTCCGTCTTATCAAGGAAGTTCTCCTTTGGCTTTTTTGAAAGCTCAAAACTTAACTTCTGGTTTCTTGACTCAATAATTCTTTTCTTTAACTCCTCCTTCTGATACTTTTTATAATCTGTTCTTTTAAGTTTTTCAGACACCTTTTTAGCCTTAAGCAGCTTTACCTTTTCCTTGTATTCATCACTTCCATAATATTTCTTCAGACCATTTACAGTGGCATAAAGATACTCAAACGGAGATTTTAGAAGATACAGAACCCCCATAAGAAGAACTAGTATAAGAAATATCCCCATAATTGGAGAAAGAATCACCTTGTAGAGGGGCATTGAAAGTAGTCCACCTGCGAGTCCTCCACTTTGTCCATTAAATCCTAGCCCCAAAAGCACTCTTCCTGCCTCCGTAAAAGAATCCGGTAATGGAGCCTTAATGGAATTTCTAATAAGAAGCAGCGAACCTGCCAGAAACACCAGCACCAGTGCCAATATCTTAGCCCTGTTTATTTTTATGTTCTTATTAAGGAACATCGTTATCCCCAATATTATAGATAATCCACATACAAACCATGCCATTGTCCCAAAAAACAGTGTGAAGAAATTCAGAAACAGTGCCAGAAAGCTTCCTTCACCAGCTCCCATGGACTCTATCCTTCTCCTGCTTATGAGCACATATGCCAATAACAATCCACCAATAAATAAGATTGCCCCTTTAACTTTTTTATTCATTTTGTTTCCTTCCTTTTACTGACTCCAGACCTCCTATCCTAAAAACAGTATGTCCGCCATAAGACAGGAACTTCATTTTATTGCAGCCTTATTATCCACTTTTACAAAAGACAGCTTGTAATAGCTGTACTAATATATTGTAAAGTTAATAAGCCCCAAATCATCTAGAGTTATCATATAACCTTTTGAAAATTTATCCTCTAATTTTAAAATATATAAAAACTATATACATTATACATTATTTTTTCTATTTTGTCATTTTTTATTATAATTTTTCAAAAAAAATTTACTTCCCATAATAAAACTGCCCCAGATTTATTTCCAAGGGCAGTTTTCAATACGATTTTTATAATTTATTTATTCAGCTTATATAATTCTATTTTTAGTCAATAAAAATAGTTTTTATATCTTACTCTTCAGCTGCACTTTCCTCTTTCAGTTTCTGTCTATCCCACAACTTAAAGAAGGGATAGTATATAACCGCTGTAATAACAAAATTTATAACCTGAATAACTAGTCCTGAAATTTTACCTCCTGTTGCGAGAAAACCTGCTATAAACGGTGGAGTGGTCCAAGGAATAGCTATTCCTGCCACTTTTGCAACCATTCCCAATTCCATTGCCCAGTAAGTAACCGAAGAGGATATTAATGGAGCTAGTATAAATGGAATAATTAAAATCGGATTCATAACTATCGGAAGACCGAACAATATAGGCTCATTTATATTAAACATTGCGGGTCCTATGGCCAGTTTCCCTATCTCTTTAAGCTGTTTGCTCTTGGAAAACAGAAGTAACATAACTGCCAGTGAAAACGTCGCACCTGATCCTCCCATATTATGAAATACATCAAAAAATTGTGTCGTCACTATATTTGGCAGTGGCATTCCCGAAGTAAATGCAATTCTGTTCTGATCCATTAAGGTATCCAGTATAGGTTTTGCTATCCCTCCTGTCACTAAATTTGAACCGTGTATTCCTGCAGACCATAACATATTATTCATAAGTGATAATGTCACCATTCCGAAGAAGGAGCCTCCTACAGCTGTAAGTGGCTTTGTCAGCAATACTTCAACAACTTTATGTATATCTTCAAACGGAGAAACTTCAAATCCTACTCTTATTATAAGTGAAATCATGACAACAAAAAATCCAGGTATTAACGCCGCGAATGATTTTGCTACTGACGGTGGAACAGAATCGGGCATCTTGATTATAATATTTCTTTTTACTATCACATTTACAATTTCAACTGTTAAAATTGCCATTATAATAGCAACAAACAGTCCCTAACTCCCCATACGTGCCAAAGGTATTCCTCCAGCAATAAGTTCTCCAAACTTTTCATGTTTAAAGGGGATTTTAAATGGTGTAACCACCAGAAAAGACATAACCCCCAGTATAGTGCCGGATATTTCATCCAGTTTATAGTACTGGGATAGCCTATATGAAATACCCATACAGACAATAAGTCCCAACAGATTAAATGTTATATCTACAGGATTCGAAAGCCATCTTGCTATTATCTGCCCTGTCGGATTATTAGTATAAACTTCCGATAATGCAGGAATAGGAAGATTTCCTAATATTAAAAATACTGATCCGACTATGACGAAGGGGATTGTCAGAACCATTCCGTCCTTAATTGCCGCTACGTGCCTTTGATTCGCTATTTTAGCAGCAACCGGCATAAGTTTTTCTTCCAAAAACTGAGTAAATTTATCCATAATACTTGCCATTTTATTTCCTCCTAAAATCTAATTTAATATACTAACTTTTTATTACGCTTAACGCCAAATCAAGAACCTTCTGACCGTTCATCATTCCTTAGTCAACCATATTTATCACATCAATATTTATTCCATTCTCATCAGCAATCTTCTTTGCTTCAGGCAATGCATACTTAACCTGAGGTCCCAACAATACAACATCTGCCTTTGGAAACTCCTCCTTTGCCTTTTCAAGAGGTTCTGCCCATATTTCAGCTTCTATTCCCTTACTTTCAGCAGCAGCCTTCATTTTATTTACCATCAGACTTGTAGACATTTCCGCTGCACAGCATAATAATATTTTTTTCATAATCATCACATCCTTTTTAAATATATTTTGTGTCATATAAATATTTGAGCCAAATCCAAATCAATTTAAATTATTATAATTCTTCTCCATTTGTTGCTATAACATTTTTATACCATTCAAATGATTTTTTTCTGCTTCTTTTTAATGTTCCGTTTCCGTAATTATCCCTATCCACATATATAAATAATATTGAATAATTAGGAGGAATATATGAATATTCTTGAATCAGTCAACAAAAATTTTTTAGAAAATAAGAGAATAGAAATACATTTTTTAAAGTCATTAAATAAAAAGGAAAAGGATTTTCTACTGTTCCTTTTCAAGGAATATTATATTTTTAGCCATATTGAAAAAAAATCTTTTCTAGAAAATCTCCCATTGGAAAGGATAATAAAAATTTTGAAATATGAAAAACTCCCTCAACTGGAAAAATTTCTGAATAATCTTTTATCAAAAAAAATTTCCTTTAAGATATATGATAAAAAAACTGTGGTTGTATCAGCCTGTTTTCCTGTTATTTCTTCATATAGCATTACTTACAGTAAAATCTCTCTCATGTTTCCACATGAAATACGTGCTTCTCAACGGGAAAATACTATTTTTTCATTACTTAAAATAGATCTTCTCATATTTATGAGAAATGAATTTTCCTATAACCTATACATATATCTAATTTCATCAGGAGTTTTAGAAAATAAGGTTGAGGTTGTTCTCTCTGAACTTAAAAATATTCTTAAGACTGAAGAAAAATATGAACGTTTTTTTGACTTTGAAACCAAAATATTAAAAAAGGCAGTCAATGATATAAACTTATTTTCAGATATTGAACTTCTATATGATAAAATCAAAGTAGGAGAAAATAAAAACAACAGAGTAGAAAAAATATCCTTTACATTAAAAAGAAAAAACAGTCTGTGTGAAGCTAAAAATACGGTCAATTCAGAAAATATAAATGAAATTATGGATATTATCATTGATGATGTAAAGAATTTTCATTCCACCTTTGAACTGATAAAATCCTTTATTCTTAAAAGAGGATTCGACTACGTCAAAAAAAATACCCTTTTTACCAAAAAAACTTTTAAAGATAATATAGAAACAAACTTAAAGAAATCTCTTCTTCTAGATCTTGCAAACAGCATGAGAAAAGTTGAAGTCCTTATTGCCAGTATATATAAGAAATACTCTACACCATTTCTTGTACATCTTGAAATTTCGAGAATTTTTAAAAAAAATAATCTTAACATGGAATTTCAAGAACTTCTGGATTCAGATTTTTTTTATAAACTTAATTTTCTAAAAGATGACGAAGTTCTGGAAAAAAGATTTGATACTTTTAATGTCTATGTACATTTTTTTACAAGACAAAATACTACAATAAAAATCCATACTATTGGGAATAACTAAAAAATTAAAAATACCTATAAACATAACAAAAAAGTCTTAAAGGCTCATATACTGAGTATATTTTGCCCATAAGACTTTATTTTTTATCCTTAAAAATTTCAGTTTATACTTTTAACTCTGAAAATATCCCTAGTTCCCTCTTCTAACAAGTCTGAACTCTATCCTTCTGTTTTCCGCTCTTCCTTCTGCCGTATCATTTGTAGCAATCGGAAGTTCTTCTCCCTTGGACTCTATCCCTATTATTCTATCTCTGGATAATCCAAACTCTACAAGCTTATTTGCTACACTCTGTGCCCTTCTCATTCCTAGACCCATATTATAAGCATTTGTCCCCTTTGAATCTGTATGACCCTCTATTACAAGATCATAGTTGTTATGCTCTATAAATACTAC
>JBGXYD010000038.1:0-18287 GCA_041815005.1 Leptotrichia sp.
ACGATACTGAAGGAGAAATACTCGGAAGAATGATGGTTTTAGCTTTAAGGGATGCTGACTATGAAATAACTGATAATACATATGGATATACAGGTACCGCAAATGGAAGAAAAGCTCTTCTGGAAGGTGCAACTGACATATATATGGATTATACTGGAAGAGGTCTAAGACTTATAAAAAATGTAGATAAAAATCTGTATCACGAGTTAGATACTGCATTTAAAAGTATATCAGCCTGGGATAAAGAACATAACAATCTAATATGGATGACCTATGCACCTTTCAACAATACAGATGCCGTAGGCGTAACAAAAGAATTTGCCAAAAAAAATAATGTCTATTCAATGGAAGATTTTGCCAGATATGTAAACGAAGGAGGAACTGTAAATATGATAATGCCTGAATACTGGGCAACTTTACCTACAGGACTTCCTGGTATGGAACAGGCTTACGGGTTTAAATTAAAAGAAAATCAATACCGTGTCGGAGTAGATCATGGAGAACAGATGTTATATGAAGGAACAGATGGTGTAAATGTCATTATGCTCTATTCATCTTCAGGATTAATAAATGAATATGAAATACAGGTATTAGAAGATCCTAAAAAAGTATCTCCTGTCTATTCTCCAGCTCCAATCATCAGAAAAGAAGTACTGGAAAAATATCCAGATATTCAGAAGATACTTGATAAAGTATTCAAATCCATAACACTGGAAGAAATGATTAAAATGAATGCTGAGCTTCAAGTTAACGGGAAATCTGGACAGGAAATAGCAAAAAATTACCTGTTGTCAAAAGGATTGATAAAGAAAAATGAAAAATAGATTTGAGCCGGTTACATTTGTAATAACTATTATATCTATTATTATGTTATTTAAGGGGAGCTTTGCCTATGTAATGAAAAACAGGGTATCAAAAATGGTTCCAGTTAATGGTTTTGAATTTGTAGGCCCATTTTTTTGGATTCCGATAGTTCTATTGTTGATGATTATGTTAATTAATATGATATATGGAAAAAATTTTAAATTTTTCATTTCTTTAATTTCTTCTATTATCATTATTATTAATTTTGTATTTTTCATGATAGGTATAAATAATATCCTTACACATAATCAAAATATGAGAGTATCATTTGGTTTAAGTTTCTATACTATTTTTATTTTACTCATTTCTCTAATGACTAAAAATAGCAATGAAGAGAAAGACTGTATAAAAAAATATTTACCATTAACAATAACCATATGCCTTATCATATTGTTTTTTACTATGGGATTTATGAATAGAAGTTCTATCATGATAGAATATCACACAAGAAAAGATAAATTCATAAGTTGTCTGATTGAACATATTTATATCTGCTGGAGTTCTATTCTAACATCAGTATTGTTAGGAATACCATTGAGTTACTTATGTTACAGAAATAAGTTAATAGAATCTATAATAATGGGATTCCTGAATCTGGTCAGGTCTATTCCAGCCATAGCACTTATAATGATTATGATAACGCCCCTATCCTTTTTAAAAGATATTCCTTTCTTTAAAAATTTAGGAATATCCAGCTTTGGATTTACTCCTGTTTACTGTGCCCTGGTATTTTACAGCCTATTCATCATTATCAGCAATATTACCAGTGCATTTAAAACAATTAATGAAAAATATGTTAAAGTAGCTAGAGGTATAGGGCTTACCAATTTACAGATTCTATATAAAATACAGTTTCCTATTATTCTTCCTGTTTTTGTTTCAGGATTAAAAGTTGCCGTTATTTCTACTTTTACTGCCGCCAGCTTAGGAACAATGGTAGGATTTGGAGGTCTAGGAACCTTCATTGTTATGGGAAGCGGTAATGCTGTTGCACTGGACTTAATTTTACTAGGTAGCATACCTATATTAATACTAATATTTATAACAAATTTAATTCTGACAATAATAATAAGATTATTTAAAACTGATTACTCAGATGTTAAATATATAGAATAGAGGGGACAAAAATGATAAAATTAGATAATATAAATAAGACATACGGAAGCAAGACCATTATACAGAACCTGTCTTTACATGTACATCCAGGAGAATTATGTGTCTTATTGGGATCATCGGGATGTGGTAAATCTACTACTCTTCACATGATTAATAAGCTAGAAAGTAAGGATTCGGGAAAAATATATATTGAAGGACAGGATATTGATTATTTAGATAGTGTAAAGTTAAGAAGAAACATAGGTTATGTAGTACAAAGTATAAGCCTCTTTCCAAATATGAATGTGTATGATAATATTTCTGTAGTATTAAAACTTTTAAAAAAAGATAAACATGAAATAGAAAAAAGAGTAAGGGAACTACTTGAACTAATTGGACTAGACTATAACACATATCATAAAAGTTTTCCTTTTCAGCTTTCAGGAGGAGAGGCTCAGAGAGTAGGGGTTGCCAGAGCCTTAGCTGCAAATCCTAAAATACTGTTAATGGATGAACCCTTTGCAGCTATAGATCCGTTAAAAAGAAAGGAATTACAGAGTGAGTTCCTAAAAATTCAAAAAACTATAGGAATTACTGTCATTTTTGTTACTCATGATATATCTGAAGCAATAAAATTGGGAGATAAAATAGCATTAATGAATAATGGTAATATAGTTCTCTTTGGAACTCCTGAAGAAATTATAAAGAATATGAATAAGGACTTTTCTAAAAAATTCCTTGGAAAAGAAATATTTATCGACATACTGGATAGGATTAAGATTTCACAAATATTATATCAGAAAGAAGTAATTTCAGATTTTTCAATATATGAAGAAGAAACCTTGAAATCTGCCTTATCCTTTATGATTGAAAAAGGAATATCCTCTGTAGGAATAAAAGATAAAGATGAAATTATTCTAGGATCTATAACCATAAAAAATATTTTAACCATTCTTTCTTCTGATGAGGTGATAAAGGATGAAAAATAGAATTTTTTCATATATTATGGGTATAGTTTTTATGCTTTCTATATTATTTTACTTTTTAGAAAATTTATCTACTATAGAACCTATAATCTATACATTGTTAAATGTTAAAGTAGGAACTGCTATTAAATTCAATGTTGCTCATTTAACTAGGCAATTTTTATTTGTAGCTGGAATTTCCTCCCTATTATCATTGACTTTAGGATTATTTATAGGATTATTTTGTGTAAGTAATTTTGGAAAAGAATTTAAGAAGATAATTGAAATTATCTCTACAATCCTTAAATCTTTTCCAGAAATAGCTATACTTAGATTTATAATCCCTTTATTAGGACTAGGAGTGTGGCCTTCCATTATTGCACTGACAGTTCATGGAATACTTCCAGTTTTATTTTCAACTATATCTGGTGTAGAAAATATAGACAAAACATTGATAAAAACTGCTAAAGGCCTAGGAATGTCAAAATTTCAAGTTTTTAATAAAATAATTATCCCTCTATCTATTCCTGTAGTTCTTTCTGGATTCAGGATAACTGTCATCTCCTGCATAGGTGGTGCAACTATAGCTAGCAGTACTGGTGCAGAGGGATTGGGTCTTCTATTAAAAGCAGGGCAGGAGACATACAACATCGTATTAATTTTTGAATGTGCAATAGTAATACTTCTTCTATCCCTTATATCAGATTTCACGTTAAGATTAGCTGAATATAAGATGAGTAATTACCTATATCTGAAAGGAAAATAGCTCTATGGAAAAAATAGATATAAATGAATTAAGCATTCTTCTTTCAAAAGGCGGAATCATTTTAGATACAAGATTAAATGACGAGTATATCGGATGGGATATATATGATTTAAATATTTCAGGGCATATACCTGGATCTATCAGTTTTCCTTATAACTGGTTAGATATTACTTCTGATTTTAAACTACATTTATATTTAAGTGAAAGACATATAGACAATCAGAGTATTCTTATTCTTTGTGATTCTAATGAAAAAGACCATCAGTACGTATTAAACTATTTAAAAAAGGGAAATTTTGACAAGTTATTCTACTTTAACCTAAAAGACTGGAACAATGAACTGGAATTCTATCCCGGATATAAGAAGCTCGTTCCCTGTATATGGTTAAATAATCTAATCAATAACAAGAAAATCCAGCATGCACCTAAAAAAAATTATAGAATTTTTGAAGTATCATGGGGTGAAGCAAGTGAAGACTTCATGGATGGTCATATACCCGGAAGTATTCACATTGATAGTGAAGAATTTGAAAAATCTCCTGAATGGATAAGGATTAAAGATCCTGAATTAATCAGCTTTGCAAATAAGTATGGCATAACAAAGGACACTACTGTAATAATTTATGGAATGGATAGCTTAAATCAGATGGGAGCAGCAAAATTACTGTTAATTCTGGAATATATGGGTGTAAAGGATGTCAGGTTATTAAACGGGACTTTTCAGAATTGGGAATATTTCGGACTTGAAGTGGAATATGATACTTATAATCCAGTAAAATTTGAAACAGATTTTGGATACTTAGATAAAAGCACAAAAACAAGAATTTATGATATAGAAAATATAAAAAATATATTAAAAGAATCAAACTCTGATACCCAAGTGGTTGATATAAGAACATATGAACAATGGATAGGAGAAGATACCGGATATTATTATGTAAAAAAAGCCGGTAGAATTCCGGGGACCTTATGGTGTTATAATGAAAATTATTACAGAAATTTTGATAATACAATTTGCTCTAAAGAATATATATTAACGTTCTGGACTGAGCATAACCTGGATATTTCTAAAAATATCGTGGTCTTTTGTGGCAGTGCTTCATGGGCTGCCGCATTAGTCCAAGTATATGCCAGAGTCATCGGATTTGAAAATTTATTCATATATGAAGGCGGATGGGCACAATGGCAGTTAGATTCCGCTAACGAAATTATTCAAGGAGATTAAGGTCTTTATTTAGGAGAAAAAGATAAAAATACGGAATAATTCTTTAAATCTCCTGAAAAAACGGATTTTTTCTTTAAAGGACAGATAATATATATGAGAGTATATGAATATATTAACTTTAAAAAGATTATACCTCATTTTTGATATTAAGGCTCTATGAAAAAAAATTTGATAATCTTAAGAATTTCTAAGTTTAATTATCTTTTTTAACTTATAAAATTTTTTTATCTCATAGCTTAAGCTCCTTATATCAACAACCCTGTAATCATGGATATTCATCTTCTTTCCACAATATTTATCTCTCTTATCTGTCCTGTCTTCAAATACATGATATATGTTACCAGTCAGTTCAACTTTTTTAATTTTTACATCTTTTATTTCGGGTCTGAATGTGCTAAAATTATTCTGCATAGATACAAATTCCTTTCTTAGTTGTTTTTTGTCCAAAACATAATACTATGAATTTGTTATCTATGCTATCTTTTTATTTCTTTTTTCACCCCCACACATATTATACAGCCTTTTAAAGTCCGAAACTCAGATTATACCATATTTTCGGGTCGTTTTTATATTAGTTTCACTATAAAAACACGATCTCAGAACTTTTTATTTTTTATCTGTCAGTTCTATAGACCGTGTTTCTCTTTTTATACACTATATCTTTTAAATCTTATTTTTTCTTTCTGCTGTATGGTGTCTCTTCCAACGGAAGCTTTGTTCTAAACTTTTTATCATAAGCATAATATGCATCCTGAACTGCCGGTGCTGTAGGAATACTTGCTATTTCTCCTATTCCCTTTGCTCCATATGCCATTTCATTCCTATCCTTTTTTCGAACAATAATGGACTTGATTTCAGGTACCTGGTTAGCTTTAAAAAGACCCAGAGTTCCATATTTTACCTTTGGTACGGAATCCTCAAGTGGAAAATCTTCAGTTAGTGCATATCCTAAGGACATTACAACTCCACCTTCTATTTGCCCTTCAACATTTAAAGGATTTATTGGTGTTCCCACATCATGTGCCGCTATAACCTTTTTCAATTTTCCCTCTTCATCAAGGATTACAACCTGTGTGGCATATCCATAACCTACATGACTTATTGGATTTGGAACATCTGTCCCTATAGGGTCTGTTTTAGCAAGGTATTCTGCATAGAATTCCTCACCTTCTAGATCCTCTATCGTTTTTCCTTTATCAAGCTCATCCTTAATAAGTTGAGTAACACGCCTTACAGCTTCCCCTGTTACCAAGGTCTGCCTGGAGGCTGTTGTAGTACCTGAATTTGGGGTTCTTTCTGTATCAGGGGCTTCCACCACTATCATATGTGGAGGAAGATTTAATGTTTCTACTGCTATTTGGAGCATTACCGTCGCAAGTCCTTGTCCTATACAGGCTGCTGCTGTCCTTACATGCACTTTACCCTTTTCCACTGATGCCTTACATCTTCCAGTGTCAGGTACTCCTACTCCTAATCCACTATTTTTGATTCCACATGCAATTCCTGCATATTCAGCCTTTTCGTATTCCTCTTTTACTGCTTCCAATGTTTCTATAAGAGCTGTGCTCGGATCTGCAATCTGTCCATTCGGCATTATATCTCCAGGTTTTAGTGCATTTCTATATCTCATTTCCCAATGGGATATTCCTACCATGTCCGCAAGTTTATTCATACAGGATTCCATTGCAAACAGGGATTGTGTTACTCCAAATCCTCTATATGCACCTGCCGGAGGGTTATTAGTATAATACGCCCTTCCCACTATCTCTATATCCTGAAAATTATATGGTCCTGATGCATGGGTGCATGCCCTTTGTAACACAGGTCCTCCAAGAGAAGCATACGCACCCGTATCGGAAATTATATCTGCTATAAGACCTTGCAATATTCCATTTTCATCACAGCCCACAGTAAAGTCCATCTCCATTGCATGACGCTTTGTATGTATATTTATGCTTTCCTGCCTTGTAAATCGAACCTTTACAGGTCTTTTTGTTATATATGCTGCAAGAGCTGCATGATGCTGTACAGACATATCTTCCTTTCCTCCAAATCCTCCACCTACAAGCATACTTTTTATCCTTAGCTTTTCAGGAGGAATACTTAGCATCATTGCTATTTCCCTTTGTTCATCAAATATATTCTGGGAACCAGTGTACATAAGTATTCCATCTTCTACTTCAGGATTAGGCATAGCTATTGCACATTCTGGCTCCATAAAGGCATGATCTGTAAACGGCACAGAAAAATGTTCTTTTACTACATACTTGGAATTAGCAATCTTTTCATCTGGATTTCCTCTTCTCAATTCCTGTTTAAAAAGCAAATTTCCTTTTTCATGTATTTGAGGAGCACCTTCTGCCATAGCTTCCTTTGGATTTCTTACAGGTTCCAGTTTTTCATAATCTATTTCCACAAGTTTCTTTGCAGCTTCCAATGCCTCTTCTGTTTCAGCTACAACTAAAGCCAATGCATCCCCTACATATCTAGAAATCTCACCTTCTCCAATGAATGCAGGCCAATCCTTTACCAAATGTCCTAAAAGTTGTAATTTCATTGTCTTTGCTGTAATAATATCAATTACTCCAGGAACCTCAAGAGCCTTTTCTATATTTATGCTTTTTATAAATGCCCTTGGAGCGGGTGTCCTTACACATGAACCATATGCTATATTCTCAACTGTAACATCATCAGTATATCTTCCCGTTCCCAATGTCTTATCTTTTGCATCAAGCCTGTCCATATTTTCTCCCACAAGCCCTTTACATTCAACCTTAGGAATTTCCTCATTTTCCCTAAAAATCCTTGCTGCAAGCATAACAGCATCAAATATTTTGATATATCCTGTACATCTGCATATATTACCCTTCAGGGCATTCTTAACTTCTTCCATAGTAGGGCTATTATTTTTGTCAAGCAATGCCTTTGTACTTATAACCATACCAGGGATACAGAACCCACATTGTACAGCCCCCGTCCTAGTATAAGCATATGCATAAACATCTTTTTCCCTTTCACTTAACCCTTCTATTGTAACTAAGTTTTTTCCATTTATTCTTTCTGTAGTAAGTACACATGCCCTCATAACTTTTCCATCCACTATTATACTACATGCACCACATGCCCCTTCACCACAGCCATTCTTAGTACCAGTTAGTTTAAGTTCTTCCCGCAAATAGGTCAACAGATTTTTCTTTTCTTCTGTTGTATACTGCTTTCCATTAATTGAAAATTCATACATAATCTGACTCCTTCTAGAATCGAAAATTTAATTATTCCTAGATTCTATTCCACACTTTTTGAGCTAATTCAATACTTTTTGCTGTAATGGCATCTTCGTCTATACCTATAAGTATTCTTTCTTCCATTACTATTTTACCATTAATTATTGTAGTATCAACGTTTCTTCCACTTATCCCGAATAATAAATGTCCATTTATATTACTTTCGTTTAAAGGTGTAGGTGCTTTATAGTCTACTATTATTACATCTGCATAATATCCTTCTTTCAAAATTCCTACTTTACCATTTTTCATAAATCTGTTTGCTATCATAGGATTATTATCAAACACCATCTGAGGAGCTTCCATCCACCCTACACTAGGAATTCTTTTTTCATGCTTTGATATAATATTCATAACTTTGTAAGACTCCATCATATCAGGGGTATATCCATCTGTTCCAAGTCCTACAGGAATACCTTTTTTAAACATATCAAGTACAGGAGTAACTCCCACTGCATTTCCCATGTTTGATTCAGGATTATGTACAACTGCAACATTACTTGCCTTTAGCATATCTATTTCCTCTTCAGTAACATTAATACAGTGCACAGCGATACTTTTATCACTTAGTACTCCTCTGTTATACCACCTTTCAATTACCCTTTGATTATATTTTTCCAAAGAATCTACCACATCTTCTATCCCTTCAGCACAATGTACGTGAAATCCTTTGTTTACAGAGGCTACAGCCTCAAGACATTTATCTAAGGTCTTATCAGATATTGTAAGTGAAGCATGTAATCCAAAAAGCCCCCTCAACATATCATCATTTTCAGCATCACAGTGTTTTATGAAATCTATATTTTCCTTTATTCCTGCATTTGCAATTTCTTCTCCATCTCTATCCGAAACTTCATAACAGAGGTTACTCCTTATTCCTGTAATTTTAGCAGCTTCCGCAACCTTGAATAAACTTCCTTCCACTGCATGTGCACTGGCATGATGGTCTATAACTGTAGTAACACCACATTTTATTTGTTCTATCATGGGAATTAAGGCACTATATTTTACATCTTCCAAGTTAAGAGTCCTATCCAGCCTCCACCAGAGATTTCTCAAAACCTCTCCAAACATTGTGGCAGGTTTTCCCCCTAAAAACATTCCCCTCGCAAAAGTACTGTAATAATGCATATGGGTATTTACAAATCCAGGCATAACCAACCTTCCTTTAGCATCCTTGTACTCAGCATCAGGATATTTTTTCTTTAGTTCCTCTGTTAATCCAACCTCTTTTATAATGTTTCCCTCGATTAGAACCGCTCCATTTTCTATATAAGGATTTTGTTCATTCCTTGTAAAAACTTTTCCATTTCCGATTAAAATCATTTTATCCTCCTAAAATTCAAGCATATAGTAAGAATAGTTCTTTAAAACTGTATTTAGGTAAATATTCATTTCTTCTGATATATTTCCATCCCCTAATACATGTTCTATTACTGTTCCATCTTCCCTTCTTACCCTGAACTTATCTTCACCTATACGTAAAAATCCTTTATTTGTACTATCTTCAAAGTCATGTTCAGTCCAGAATACAGTTATTTTATCCTTGTATGGGTTACCCGTATGCGGACAGAATATTCCACAATTTCCACACTCATTACACATTCCATCAATATGGACTATTTGATGCTTTTGGGTAAATCTTCCATACTCATCGTCAAGTTTTATAAGGACATTCGCCCTGTTAGGACATACATCTATACAGATTTCACATATTTGATCGCATGTCAGGCAACGTTTTCCGTCTTCCTTCCCTGCTATTCCATGTGCCATTATTCCTTTTCTCTCGTATAGTATTTTTTCCTGCTGAGGTATATCAAATTTTTTGAAATCATTTGTCAGTCCACATTTATCAAGGATATTTTTAGAAATTACCTTTGCATCTGCAACAGCTTTCACAATTGTAGATGTTCCTGATTTACAATCTCCTGCTATGTAGACATTTTCCTTTGATGTTTCATTAAACTGGTTCAGTTTTGCATATCCCCTTTCAGTCAGCTCCAATCCATTTTGTAAGAATAGGGCATTATCCACTCTGGCACCTGTGGCATTTACTATTGTATCAAATTCATATGTTTCAAATTTTCCTGTACCTTTAACTCCCCTTCTTCCTGAAGAATCTCTTTCTGTAAGCTCCATTACTTCACAAGTCATTTCTTTTCCGTCATAACTTACAGGGGCTAATAATTCCTGAAATACTACTCCATCCTGTAATGCTATTTCCTTTTCTTCAGGTTCTGCCGGCATAAAGTCCCTAGTCCTTCTATAAACTACTGAAACTTTCTCTACCCCTGGACATCTCAAGGCTGTCCTCGCACAATCCATAGCCACACTTCCTCCTCCAAGAACTGCAACCTTTTTCCCTAAGGAAATATTAAGATTGTTTGTTTTTGCAGTTTCAAGGAATTCCAGCGAATCTCTTAATTTATCTCCGCCTTCATTCATAGGATCCGCAGCCTTTTTCCATGCTCCTGTGGCAAGTATTACAAAATCATACTCCTTTTTCAGCTCATCCACATTATAGCTTTCGTTTACATTAAATACAAAGTTTACTCCTGCCTTTAATGCAAGCTCATAGTCCCTTTGTATCATTTCACTGGATATTCTGAATTCAGGTATTACATACTCTACTATTCCATAAGGTTTATCTCTTTTTTCAAGAACAGTTACATCCATGCCGTTCCTTCTCAAGAAATATGCAGTTGCTGTTCCAGCAGGCCCTGCTCCTATTACAACAGCTCTCTTTTTAGTCACCACTGCTGAAGGCTTCATTTCCTTCAAGTAGTTATCCATAGCATTTAAAACTGCTATCTTTTTAGCATCCCTTATTCTCAGTGATTCTTCATAGTCAAGTCTTGTACATTTATGTTGACACTGATGATCACAAATTACTCCTAATACTGCTGGGGAAGAGTTATCATTTACTATCACCTCAAAGGCTTCTTTAAATTTCCCTTCACTTACCAGCTTTAGATACTCAGGTATTTGTTGATTTATAGGACATCCCCCATCTTTACAAGGAGCTTTGGCACAGTCATATAAAGGTAGAAGACTTGAAGTTTTTCTCGATGCCACAGGTCTTGTATCCTTTAAGTGATATTTATTGTATATTACATTTTTTGCCAAATAATCAAGTGCTTTTACATTTATACCATGAAATTTCCCTGCGAGATGCGGTTCAACTGTTTCTGCAAGTTGCTTAAGCCTTTCATATCCTCCTGGCTTTAATATAGTTGTTGCCACTGTAATAGGCTGTATTCCTGTATTAAATATTTCCTCAATATTAAAATAATCTGCTCCTCCAGAAAAAGATATAGGTAATCTTCCTTTAAACTCCTTTGATATCTTGGATGCAAGACTTATAGTTAAAGGATATAAAGATCTTCCCGACATATACATTTCTTCCCCAGGCAGTTCATTATTCGCTATCTTAACAGGGAAAGTATTTGTAAGTTTCACACCAAACTCAAGATTATGCTCTTTAGCAAAATCAATGAGCCTGTTTATCATGACAACCGCATCATCCCATTGTAAATCATTTTTAAAATGGTGATCATCAAAGGTTATATATTCATATCCCATTTGGTTAAGTATATTTCTTGCAAATTCATATCCGAGCAATGTAGGGTTACATTTTATAAATGTATGTATTTTCTTTTCTGAAATCAAATATTTTGCTATTCTTTCAATTTCTTCAGGAGGACAGCCATGTAATGTAGAAAGACATATTGTTGAACAAACATTTGAAGAAATGTTATCAATATCTTCTACTGTTATATTTTCAAACAAATGGAGATTATTTTTCAGATAAGATACACTCTCCTGCCAAATCTTTGTATTTGAAGCATCCTTCAGCCCTTCTATATATTGGTCTATTTTTTCACTTTTAATACCTTCCAAATCATAACCTACACTCATATTAAAGGCAAAGTCTCTCTCATCACTTATTCCAAATTCCTTTGCCAATACATGGATTGCTATATATCCCTTTACATACTCATCAAAAGCTTCCTGTACCGTAAGTTCTGTAGACCATTCCACATTATATCCTTCATCTTCGGCATTTATACATGGTCTTGCGATACATTTCCTCAAGTCTTCCCCATCCATTTTCTGAACTGTTTTAAGCTCTATAAAACGGGATCCCGCAAGATATGATGCTATTATATTTTGGGAAAGTTGAGAATTTGGCCCTGCTGCAGGACCTATAGGCGAGCTTATTTTATCTCCGAAAAGAACTATATTTGTTCCACTTATATTTTTATAAAATTTTTCTTTTTTTATCCCAAAAACGCTTCCTTGTTCCTTATATTCACGAGTTGACCATTTTAACAATTTATCAAATGGAATAGGTCTCATTAATTCACTCATTTTTTTCCCTCCATTTATTTCAAATATATTTTAATCAATTTTATTCTCCCTTTTTAACCATTTCGGCTGCAATTTCCTTATCTTTTTCATCAGGTGGGAATATTATATTAGCCAGTATGGAAATTATACATACGCATGCCACCGTATCCTTGAAAATAAACCCGATATATGATGGTAATCCTGCTACTGCTTCAGGATGTGCCCCTAATCCAAGTCCTAAACCAAAGGTAACTCCAAGTATAATTACATTTCTGTCGCTAAATCCTGCCTTTGAAATCATCTTAATACCATTTATAAGTATCATGGCGAATACAGTTATTACGGCTCCCCCCAGTACACTTGCAGGCATTATATTAAATACCATTCCTATTTTTGGGAAGAAGGCTGCACCCATTAACACAAATGCCCCCATAGCTATACACCATTTATTTACAACCTTTGTCATGGCAACTATTCCTGCATTCTGTCCAAAAGCTGTATTAGGCAATGCGTTAAACAATACTGCCGTTGTGGAACCAAGTGCATCAGCAAGTATCGCCCCAGAAGTTTCTTCTCCTGTAGCTTCCCTATTAAATCCGGCAATTGTTATACCACTTGTATTTCCTATAGTTTCAAGACCTGACACTATATAGATAGTGGCAAAGCTTATTACCGCCTCCAATGGAAAAGTCAATTCCCACGGCATTACTATTGGAACAGGTACTCCAAACCATGGAGATGAAGCTACTTGTGAAAAGTTTATTTTCCCCATAAAGAAAGCAAGTATATATCCTACAATAATACCTATCAGAATTGCTGAAATCTTCCACATTCCTTTACCAAACCTCTGCAAAACTATTATTACAGTAAATACTGTAAATCCTATCGTTAAATTCTGAATTGAACCAAAGTCTTTAGCTCCTGTTCCACCTGCAAAATAGTTAACTCCTACATCAAGAAGATGTATCCCTATTGTTATAAGAACACTTCCAACCACCAATGGAGGAAACAGTTTTTTTAATGGCTTATAAAATATACCCATAACTACTTCTACTAAACTTCCCAATGCTGCCGATCCCAAAACTCCTGTAAGTCCAAATTGGGAGCCTATTGTCTTTGAAGTTGGCACAAAAGCAAAGGATGTTCCCATTACTATTGGAAGACCTGCACCTATCTGGAATTTCCCGATTTTAATAGGGTATAACTGAATAAAAGTAGTAAGTCCCGAAACAAACATCGCACACTGAATCATCCTTAGCCTTAAATCATTATCCAGTTTCAAAACCCCTACTAATATTAATATCGGTGCCAAATTTCCTGTAAACATGGCTAACACATGTTGAAGACCTAAAGGAAATGCCACTTTAAAACTTGGTTTTCCTTCCAGTTGGTATATTAGATCCTTATCTGATAGTTTTACTTTTTCGTTCATAATTTTTTCCTCCTAAGAGATTTAGTTTATATATCTAAATTTTTATTTTCTTTATTTTTTTGTTGACGACCCCTAAATTATTTTTCTAAATTTAAAAAACGTAATATTTTTCTCTGTTAAATAATACTGCTTAATGCAGTATTATTATCTAGTCTATATTTATTTATTTTATTGCTAAACCTCTTTTATCCCCCCCTCTTTATATATTAAGAGGTAATTAGCTTATTTCTCTTATACCTATCCGTTCCATCTGTCCTTTGCTTCTGCTTCCAATTGTTCTAAAACCTTCTTAGGATCTTTAACTTTACTTAAGAACATCATGGCAGCTATTATATACGGCTTAAATCCTGCTTCTTTATATAAAGGTACTCTGTATCTATCAAATACTGACGCTTCAACTTCTCCTTCTTTACAACTTACCCCTGTAATATCTGCAGGTAGACAGTGCATGTATAGTGCTTTTCCGTCCTTAGTAAGTTTCATAAGCTCTTCCGTACATTCCCAGTCCTTATGGTTAGCATTTTGAGCCAAAAGTTCCTTTTCCAATTCATTTATTTCATCAAACTTTCCTTCTCCATAAAGGTTTGTTCTTTTTTCCATTGCTGCAAAAGGAGCCCAGCTCTTAGGATAAACTATATCTGCATCCTTAAATGCTTCTGCCATACTGTTTACTTTAGTAAATGTTCCTCCCGATTCAGCAGCATTTTTTTTAGCAACTTCTTCAACTTCAGGCATTACTTCATATCCTTCAGGATGAGCTAATACAACATCCATTCCAAATCTTGTCATAAGTCCTATTATTCCTTGAGGAACAGATAAAGGTTTTCCATAAGAAGGAGAATATGCCCATGTCATAGCTATCTTCTTACCTTTCAAGTTTTCAATTCCTCCAAATTCATGGATTATGTGTAACATATCAGCCATACTTTGAGTTGGGTGGTCTATATCACACTGTAAGTTTACAAGTGTTGGTCTTTGTTCCAATACGCCATCATCATGTCCATCTTTAACTGCCTTTGAAACTTCCCTCATATATGTATTACCTTTTCCAATGTACATATCATCCCTTATTCCTATGATATCCGCCATAAATGAAATCATATTTGCAGTTTCCCTTACAGTTTCTCCATGAGCTATTTGAGACTTTCCTTCATCTAAATCCTGAACTTCTAATCCTAAAAGATTACATGCAGATGCAAAACTAAATCTTGTTCTTGTGGAATTATCTCTAAAAAGTGAAATTCCGAGCCCGCTATCAAATATTTTTGTAGATATGTTTCTTTCCCTTAAATTTCTTAATGCATCAGCCACTGCAAATGTGGCTTTTACTTCATCACTTGTTTTTTCCCATGTTAATAAGAAATCATTTTCATACATTTTATCAAATTTCAATTTGCTTAATTCTTCCATTATTTTTTTGAATTCTTGCGATTTATCCATATTTCTTTTCTCCTTATAATTTTTTTTTATATTGTTTATTTTTCCCCCTGTTTCTGTTATTCTACCTTAATCTGTTTATTCATTTTTTCGAATTATTTACTACTTCTAATTAACTGTTCTTTTTATACATTCCAGGTAATGTTGCGTAAACCGCCGCACACACTACAAGATCGTCCTTCCATATTCTTTCATTAGGAGCATGTGCCTGAGCTTCTGCCCCAGGTCCAAATCCTATTGTAGGGATTCCATTTCTTCCCATTATTGAAACTCCGTTTGTAGAGAATGTCCATTTGTCAGTTAATGGTCTGTTTACCCTCGATTCCACTGTAGATTTTGAACCGATTCTTTTTTCTCCATATAGGGACTTATATGCTTCTTCCAATGAAACTGTGACTTTATGATCCTTAGGTATTACCCATGTTGGGAAATAGCACTCTATCGGATAAACAAGTCCAGTATATGAAGGTCTGTCATAATCATACATTGAAACTGTAACAGCATCTCCATATTTCTTTACTGCCGGAAGTTGTCTAATTTCTTCCAAACAATATTCCCAAGTTTCTCCAGCCGTCATCCTTCTATCTAATGATACTGCACAGAAGTCTGCAACCGCACATCTACTAGGGCTTGTATAAAATATTTGAGAAGTTGTAACTGTTCCTCTCCCTAAAAAGTTAGCTTCTTCCCATTCAGGATTGTATTTCTTATCCAACATTTTTACCAATCCCTTTATCTCATTTCCTTCAGAAGCATCATTTTCATTTAAGGCTCTTATGTCCTGTAGAATATCTGCCATTTTGTAAATTGCATTATCGCCTCTTTCAGGAGCTGATCCATGACATGAAACCCCTTTCACTTCTACCCTAATTTCCATTCTTCCCCTTTGACCCCTATAGATTCCTCCATCTGTAGGTTCTGTAGACACAACAAATTCAGGTCGTATCTTATCTTCTTTTATTATGTACTGCCAGCATAACCCATCACAGTCTTCCTCCTGTACACTTCCCACTACCAGAATTGTATATTCAGGATCAATTAACCCTAAATCCTTCATTATTTTTGCACCGTATACAGCTGAAACTACTCCTCCAAGCTGATCACTTGTACCTCTTCCACCTATTTCCTCATCTGTTTCATATCCTTCATAAGGATCAAATTCCCAGTTTCTTATTTCCCCTATTCCTACTGTATCTATATGCCCGTCAAAAGCTATTATTTTTGAACCTGTTCCCATGTATCCGAGAACATTCCCCTGTGGATCTATTTCAATCTTGTCAAATCCCACCTTTTCCATTTCTTCCTTGATTCTCAATGCATGTCCTTTTTCTTCAGCACTTTCTCCTGGTATTTTTACCAGTTCCCTTAAGAATTTTGTCATATCTGCCCTGTAGTTTTCCGCTTTACTTTTAATTTCTTCAAAATTCATTTCATTTCCTCCTAATATATTATTTTATTTATAAATTTATTTTTTTGTAGCATAATCTCCATCCCATACTATATCCCTGTACTTTTCAGGATCTGTATCCCCTTCTGTACTAAATAGAAGTATTCTTGAATCCTTATCAAGTTTTAGTTCCTTCTTAAGATCCGCATAACTTTCATTTGTCAATATTTCAAACAATGCTCCCAGTGTCGCAGCCCCTGATTCCCCTGAAGTTACTTGTGGATCCCCTTTGATAGGAGCCGCCAAAACTCTCATCCCTTTAGCTGCCACAGAATCATCACAAGAAAGGAAAGCTGAAGCATAATTCTTTAATATTTCAAAACCTACTATATTAGGCTCCCCACATGCAAGTCCAGCCATCAAAGTCTGCATATCTCCACCTACATTTACGGGATTACCATCCCCCTGTAAACCTGACTTATAATAACAGTCTGCCAAATCAGGCTCCACAACTACAGTTATAGGAACCTCATCTTTATAAGTTGAAGCAAAGAATCCTTCGATAGCTCCCGCAAGAGATCCTACCCCTGCTTGAATAAATATATGTGTAGGTCTTTTTACCCCAAGTTTTTCTAGCTGATCTTTTGCCTCAAGTGCCATTGTTCCATATCCCTGCATTATCCATACAGGTATATCTATATATCCTTCCCATGCTGTATCCTGTATTATAACTCCGCCTGTATCATCTGCATGCTTCGCCGCAAGTCTTACTGCATCATCATAGTTCATATCTGTTATGCTTGCATCTGCTCCTTCAGCAAGTATATTTTCAAGTCTAGTCTTTGACGATCCTTTAGGCATATATACAACCGACTTTTGCTTTAACCTGTTCGCAGTCCATGCAACTCCTCTTCCGTGATTTCCGTCTGTAGCAGTATAGAATATAATATCTCCAAGTTTATTTTTAACTTCATCCGATATAAGCTTTTCATAAGGAAGTTCCGAAATGTCCTTTCCCAACTTTTCAGCAAGGTATTTTGCCATTGCATATGAACCTCCCAACACTTTGAATGCATTAAGATTAAATCTGTAGGATTCATCCTTCACATAAATTCCTCCTACTCCAAGTTCCTTTGCCAAATTGGATAAATCAGCCAATGGGGTTTCTTTGTACTGTGGAAAGCTTTTATGAAATTCCCTAGCTTTAACTACTTCTTTCTCCGCCAGAATTTCAATACTCTTTTCCTTATCTCCCTTTGGCATTGTATTAAGACACCACTTAATTTTTTCCATAATTTCAAATCATCCCTTTCATTTTTAAATATGGACCAGGCTAAACTTTAGACATGTACAGAATTTTCATCCTGTTTCTTAATTTTATAATTTCTTTATTTAGTTAAACATTTCCTGTGTCAATTTAATTTTACCCCTTTTTTTTCATTTGTCAATATGCTTTTTGTAAATTTTTTTCAATATAATAAA
>JBGXYD010000039.1:0-21603 GCA_041815005.1 Leptotrichia sp.
AATATTTATGATATTTATAGGGATTTTCAAAATTAAGATAAAAGAATAAAAACAAAACTCAAATTTCTCGTATTAATTTATGATTTTCTCCGACTTTCTGGACTTTGAAGCAACAAGAGATGATATGGAACGAAAAGGGCTGATAGACACATTTATCATAGGAACAACAATAGATAGGGGATGGCGGAATGAAAAAAGAACAAATATTTATTTTAGATACATGAAATGGACAAGAATTGATAAATAGCTTTCCAATAAAACAAGCAAAGTTAAAAGATTTGATAATTATGTTTAATAAATTTAAAAACAAAATAATGAAAAGTAAATTTATGAAATGCTTGAAAAAATTAAACTTAATTTTTTTTACTCAGTATAGACAAATGAAAAAAAAAGGAGTATAATATACGAAGTACGTCAGAATAATCAAAATCAAGCACATCAGTATGTTTACATATTAAAATAGCTTATAATTGTTTTTGGTAGATGATATGTAAGTAAAAATATAAAATGTACTGGACATTTTTTTGATTTTTTGATATAATAGAAAGGATCTGAGGTGATTTTTGTGGCAAAACAGGATGTTCTGGAACTGGAAGGTGAGATATTGGAAGCGCTTCCGAATGCCATGTTTCAAGTACGACTTGAAAATGGTCATGAAGTATTAGGACATATCTCAGGAAAAATGAGAATGAACTATATAAAAATCTTGCCTGGAGATAAGGTTACAGTTGAAGTATCTCCATATGACCTATCAAGGGGCAGAATTGTGTATAGGAAAAAATAACATTTTATTGGAAGGAGGGTTTTTAATGAAAGTAAAGGCTTCAGTAAAACCTATCTGTGACAAATGTAAAATAATCAAGCGTCATGGAAAAGTAAGAGTAATATGCGAAAACCCTAAACATAAACAGATACAAGGATAGGGAACAACCGGAAAAAGCAGTCTGAAAAAATTTTTATTTAATTATACATATGAATGATATATAGATAAAAATTGTAAAGATATGTTTAGCTGTAGAGCTTATTCCTTAGTATTTTTTTTATGTAAGGGCATATTGAAGAAGATTAAAAATATCAAAAACAGAGGAGGAAAAGATTTGGCTAGAATAGCGGGAGTGGATATTCCAAGAAATAAAAGAGTTGAAATTTCTTTAACTTATATCTTTGGAATAGGAAGAAGTACTTCAAACGAGATTTTAGAAAAAGCAGGTGTTGACAAAGACACTAAAGTAAAAGATTTGACTGAAGAACAATTAGGAAAGATCAGGACAATTGTTGAAGAGTACAAAATCGAAGGGGAACTTAGAAAAGAAATCAGACTTAATATTAAGAGATTGCTTGATATTAAGAGCTACAGAGGACTAAGACATAGAAATGGGTTGCCTGTAAGAGGACAAAAGACGAAAACAAATGCAAGAACTAGAAAAGGGCCTGTGAAAATGGCTGTTGCTAAGAAAAAATAATAAATTATTAGTTAAGGAGGAAACCATAAGTGGCAAAAAGACCAGCAGTTTCAAAAAAGAAAAAATTAAAAAATATTCCTAATGGGATAGCGTATATACATTCTACTTTTAATAATACTGTTGTAACTATAACAGATTCAGAAGGGAAAGTAGTAATTTGGAAATCAGGGGGAACTTCAGGATTTAAGGGGACTAAAAAAGGAACTCCTTTCGCAGCCCAGATAGCAGCAGAGCAGGCAGCTCAAGTTGCTATTGAAAATGGAATGAAGCAGATAGAGATAAAAATAAAAGGACCGGGATCAGGAAGAGAGGCTTCCATAAGATCAATACAGGCAACTGGCTTGGAAGTAACAAGGATAGTTGACATAACTCCGGTACCTCATAATGGGGCAAGACCACCTAAAAAGAGAAGACCGTAAATTTATTAAATAAGGAGGAAACAGATAAATGGCAAGGAATAGACAGCCGGTATTGAAAAAATGTAGAAATCTTGGTTTGGAACCAAGTGTTCTGGGTGTAAATAAAAAGTCGAATAGAAATATAAGACCTAATGCAAATAGAAAATTAACTGATTATGGAATACAGATGAGAGAAAAGCAAAAGGCTAGATTTGTATATGGAGTAATGGAAAAACAGTTTTATAAATTATATGAGGAAGCTACTAGGAAAGAAGGAGTAACAGGGGAGTTACTACTTCAATATCTGGAAAGAAGACTGGATAACGTTATTTATAGATTAGGATTCGGAACTACAAGAAGGCAAGCAAGACAGATTGTAAGCCACGGACATATATTAGTGAATGGAAGAAGAGTTGACATTGCATCATACAGGGTGAAACAGGGAGATGTAATAACTGTAAAGGAAAATTCAAAAGAATTATCTATAATTAAAGAATCAGTTGGACATAAAACTGTTCCGGGATGGTTATCATTGGAAGAATCCACATTAACAGCTAAAGTTTTAGAAAATCCTGGAAGAGATGTAGTTGACTTCGAAATCAACGAAGCAATGATTATCGAATTCTATTCTAGATAATAATATTTTAATCTAAGGAGATGATTTAGCTTGTTAAATATTGAAAAAATAGCTAAAAATATAAAGTTAATGGAAGAAAAAGAAGACAGATACATAGCTAAATATACATTAGAGCCTTTGTATAGAGGGTATGGTAATACCATCGGAAATGCATTAAGAAGAATATTGTTATCATCGATACCTGGTTCTGCAATAAAAGGACTTAGAATAGACGGAGTGTTGAATGAATTTTCTACAATACCTGGAGTTAAGGAAGCTGTTACCGACATTATTTTAAATGTTAAGGAAATAGTAGTGGAGCTTGATGAACCGGGAGAAAAGAAAATGTTTCTGTCTGTTAAGGGACCTAAGGTGATTACTGCGGCAGATATAAAGATGGAGCCAGGAATCAAGATTATAAATCCTGAGCAGGTTATTGCTACAATAACTACTGATAAGGAGCTTGATATGGAGTTCCTTGTTGATTCTGGGGAAGGATTTGTAGTTTCTGATGAAATAGATACTGAAGGGTGGCCTATAGGATATTTGGCGGTAGATGCCATATATACTCCGATAAAGAGGGTAAACTACAGCGTAGAGGATACTATGGTAGGTAGGGTTACAAACTATGATAAGCTTGTTCTGGAAATAGCTACAGATGGAAGTATAGAAATACAGGATGCCTTATCTTATGCGGTAGAACTGCTTACTGCACACATAAAACCCTTTACAAATATTGGAAACAGTATGAATAAGTTCAGGAATAATGAAGATGAGGATGCTTCGATGTCTTCTGAAACTGAAAACAACATGGAAGATATGAAGATTGAAGAACTTGACTTTACTGTAAGGTCTTATAACTGTCTAAAGAAAGCAGGAGTAAACACAATTTCAGATCTTACTTCAATGTCATATGTTGAATTGTTAAAGATTAAAAATTTAGGAAGAAAATCCCTAAATGAAATAATAGATAAAATGAAAGAGCTTGGTTACGATTTAAGTGAGGAAGCTGGGAATTAATAAAAAATCGTATTAAGGAGGGAAGAAGTAATGAATCATAATAAATCATATAGAAAACTAGGTAGAAGAAGTGATCATAGATCAGCAATGATGAAAAATATGACTATTTCTTTAGTAGAAGCTGAGAGGATTGAAACAACAGTAACTAGGGCAAAAGAATTGAGAAAGTTTGTTGAAAAAGTAATAACTTTAGGAAAAAAAGCTAATTCTTCAGATGATGCAGCAAGGAAGATACACTTAAGAAGACAGGCGTTTGCTTTTTTAAGAAATGAAAAGGCAGTAGCAAAAGTATTTAAGGAAATTGCACCTAAATATATGGACAGAAATGGTGGATATACTAGAATAATTAAGACAGATGTAAGAAGGGGAGACTCTGCTGAACTTGCAATAATTGAACTGGTTTAATAGATTATGTATTTTTAAATAAAAATTTTGGGGCTATCTGGGTAGTGTTTATGCTACCTAGATAGTCTTTTTACATATAAGGAGTAAAATATGAATGAATTACGGAAAAAAGATATATTTGTAATAAGTCTTACTATATTTTCTTTGTTTTTTGGGGCAGGAAATTTAATTTTTCCACCTATGATTGGAAAAGAGGCAGGGGAAAATCTTTTTACCACGATGTTATTTTTTATGATAACGGCTATAATATTGCCGATATTAAGCCTGGTGTCAGTATCCAGATTTGACGGGATAAAAAATCTGGCTGATAAAGCAGACAAAAATTTTTCAATGATATTTACGATAATTACCTCCCTTGCTGTAGGTCCGCTTCTAGCAATGCCTAGAACAGGGGTAGTGCCCTTTGAGATTGGAATAGCCCCTTATCTGCCATTATCAATATCTAAATCAATAGGATTACTTATATTTACCGTATTTTTCTTTTTTATTTCATTTATATTGAGCTTAAATCCTGGTAGATTATCTCAGATATTGGGAAAAATAACATCAAGAATATTAATAGTACTGATATTTCTACTATTTATAGGTGGGATTGTAAAGCCTATGGGGAAATATGGTACACCTGTCGAAAAGTATATGAAATTTTATGGAATTCAGGGGATTTTAGAGGGATATCTAACCTTAGATGTAATGGCGGGGCTTACTTATGGACTTGTAGTGGCAAACATTATAAAGTCGTATAACATAAAGGAGGAGAATAGAAAAAAGATTACAGTAAAAACAGGGATAATAGCCGGTCTTGCACTATTTATAATATATAGTATGCTGGCTCATATAGGAGCTACAAGTGTCGGGATATTTCCCCACACAACCAATGGGGCAGAAATACTCACAGCTGTAACAAGATACTTTTACGGAGATTTTAGTGTTGTATTGATTGCCCTCATCTTTATGCTGTCATGCCTTAGTGTCAGTATAGGGCTGACAACAGCATTAAGCCAGTATTTTACATCTGTAGTTCCTGGAATATCTTATAGATGGTGGGCTGCAATATGGACTGTATTCAGTCTCATACTTGCCAACATGGGACTTAACAATATAATGGCATACAGCATTCCCCTACTTATGGCTACTTATCCTGCCAGTATAGTACTTACTTTACTGGGACTAATAGACAACAGGATAGGGGGAAGTAGGTTGGTGTATAGGATGACGATTTATTCTACGGTGATAATAAGCATAATAAATACCCTTGATAAGATGGGGAAAAAGATACCTGTAATTACAGGACTTGTAAAAAGGCTTCCCTTGTATAATCTAAATCTGGGATGGATATGTGTTGCACTGATATTTTTTTTCATGGGTATTATTTTAAAAGGAAGTTTTGAAAAAGGAAAAGGGTCAAATAAAAATATAAGTAAAGGATAACTTAAAAGATAAGGAAATCTGATAATATATATTATCAAAAGAAGGGAGGTACATATATGAATATAAGAAATAAAATAATAGGAATAGCTGCATTGTTAGCATTATCATCAGCAGTTATGGCTATGCGAAAGGAAACTGGGGAAATTGCAGCTACCAAACCAGTAGATAGTATTGATGTAGCTCAAACAGTATCAGATGGGGAAGAGAGCAATAAAGAATCAGAAGAGAAAAAATTAAGTTCTACTCAAAGAACCTTGAGAGAAGGGGAAACTGGAAATAAGAAGGCAACAATAACAGAAGATATGATCACAAATAAGACAGCAAATGGATATGATTTAACTTTTAATTCTCTTAAAGGTTATCAAATAAGGGAAGCTGTTGTGGAGGGGAAAACCATAAAGTATAGGGCATATGAAAATATAGTATATGTAAAAAATCCTGTTGATATCGGATACCAGACAATAAATATATATATACCTGAAGAATATTTTAATAATAAGTCCATAGGAAACTACAATAAGGATACCGCACCAATATTTCTTCCAAATTCAGTGGGAGGATATATGCCTGGAGCAGCAAGTGTACCAGGAACAGGAAGAGACGGCAACCCAGATGCGTCAATGGTGGCACTTTCAAAAGGACTTGTAGTGGCAGCACCTGGAGCAAGGGGAAGAACACTTGAAAAAAATGGGAAGTATACAGGAAAAGCTCCTTCAGTAATAGTGGATTTAAAGGCAGCGGTTAGATATATACGTCATAATGATAAGAATATGCCTGGAAATTCTGAAAGGATAATATCGAATGGAACAAGTGCTGGTGGTGCTATATCAGCTTTGTTGGGAGCTACTGGAAATAGCAGGGATTATGAACCGTACTTAAAGGAGGTAGGAGCATTGGAAGAGAGGGATGACATATTTGCAGTTTCTTCTTACTGTCCTATAACAAACTTGGATATTTCCAATGAAGCATATGAATGGATGTTTGGAGGAATAAATACTTACCAGAAAATGTCTATAACTATGCTGGATTATAATGTGGAAAGAAAAACTGTTGAGGAAACGCTTACAGAGGCAGAAAAAATTCTTTCACCAAAACTTAAGGCACTTTTTCCTGGCTATGTGAATAGCCTCAAACTTAAAGGTAAAAATGGAGAACTCCTTACTCTTGATAAAGATGGGAATGGGAAATTTAAGGAGTATGTGAAAAAATATATCGTTGATTCTGCAAATAAGGCAATATCTATTGGAAAAGATTTATCCCAATATGAATTTCTAATAATGAAAAATAATAAAGTTATAGATATTGATTTTACAGAATATGTTAATAGCATAGGAAGGATAAAGTCAGCAGGAGCTTTTGACTCACTGGATGCCTCCACAGGAGAAAATAACCTTTTTGGGGATTGGAATACAGACAATAAGCATTTTACAAAATTTATGGAAGAGTACACAAAAAATGAAATAGAAAAGGCGGATTCTCAAATAGTAAAAATGATGAATCCTATGAATTATATAGGAGAAAAGAATGTTATAACATCAAAATACTGGAGAATACGTCATGGAGGATCAGATAGGGATACTGCTCTTGCAATTCCGGTAATATTGGCATTAAAGTTGGAAAATTCTGATAAATCAGTGGACTTTTCTGTACCTTGGGGACAAGGGCATGGAGGGGACTATGACTTGAATGAATTATTTACATGGATAAATAATATAACAAAATAAAAAAATACTACCTTATAAAGAAAGCAGAAAATGTACTAAAGGAAACAGTGAATGTGAACTGAAAAATATCGATTATACATTTTTGTTTTCAACTAAAGGTAGTATTTTTATTTGAAAAATTAACTATTTTTATAAAATAAAGCTTTTGTTACTACAAATTATTTCTTTTTTCTTACTTTAGTAGCAGTTTTTAATTTTGGGACAGAATTATAATTAATCTTATTTTCAATAAGATACACCATATAACCTTTATCTGCATGCCATTCCCTTGTACTTGCATCCTTCTGGATATTTTTTTCTTCATGGGTCAATTCATCATAGTTTCTTACTTTTAGATATATTTCAGGATTGACTCGGTTTTCAAGTCCCTTTCCCTTAAGCTCGAAGGCTATTTCAAAATGAAGATGAGGTGCCTTTGTACCATCAGCATTTCCTGTAACGCCAGTTTTTCCAAGTATATCCCCCGCTTTAACCATATCTCCTGGCTTTATATTCAGCTCACTAAGATGACAGTATCTAATATATTTTATCCTAGTTTCATCAAAGTCATAATTTTGCCCATAAAGATACTCTCCTGCATACTCCTTCGGAACATAGTCTATTTTCTTAGCTTTCATCAGCTCCTTGGAATCTACTTCCAGATAAAGATATAATCCATATCCCCCCTCTTCAACCCCTATTTCTATAATTTTACCATCTAGGACAGCATATATTTCTGTACCTGGAAGAGCAAAAATATCCACTCCCTGATGAACTCTGCTACCTCCATTTCTTGTCATACCAAATTTAGAACGGTTAGGGGCTTCCTCTCCGTAAAATGTATAATATGCTATTTGGGGATTTTTTACAGGGGGGTGCTTTAAGGTTTTGGATTCTTCTGTAATAGGTGACGTATCCTCATTCTTTGAAATATGATTTATATTTTGGTATTTAAAAAAATAAAGTATACCTAGAGCAATAAATAAAACTATCAAACCTATAAAAAAAAATAAAAAATTATTTTTCTTAACTTTTTTAGAAGTAGAACTGTTGTCTCCTTTATTACTTTCTTTTTCTCTCTCCTCTGATGTTTTATCCATAAAATTATGATTCCTTTCGTTTTTTTAGTATATATTTCAAATTATACAGGTAAATTAGGCATATCCCGAAGAAGTAAAAGATAAGTTGCCCTTCTTACATTTTTTGAAGGTGCTTATGATACAGTTGAAAAACCTGCCATTATATGTAACTTTTCCTTTATAAGTAGAATATCAGATTTTTATAATTTTGTAAAGGGAGAAAATAGCGGAAGGTAATGATATTTTTAATTTATATTGTATTCTATAATAAAAATAGTATCTGAAAATAAAAAAGCTGTATAAGAAAGTTATTTCCTGATACAGCTATTTTATAGATTGTTATGAAAAAAAGTTATTTTTAGGCTCATTTAGCTTTTTCTTTACAAAATAAGTATACCACATTATCTAGAGAATTAAATGAATTTAAAGTGAATAATAGTTTTTTTTATCCTTTGAAATCACCTAGATTTTATCTTTATACCATATATAAAATTTTTCAATCCCCCTCATGAAGGAAGTTTCAGGCTGATATCCCAATAAATTTTTAGATTTTGAAATATCTGCATAAGTAATCGGCATATCCCCCTGCTGGAAATCCATTATTTTTAGTCTTAGATTATAGCAGGATACTTTTTCTAAGATATTTACCATATTATCAAGTGAAATAATATTGGAGTTTCCGAGATTAAATATTTCATAACAATTTTTATTATTATTCATATATTCTATTGATTTTATAATCCCCGAAATAATATCTTTTATATATGTATAATCTCTTCCTGAAGAACCATCCCCAAAAAATGGTATTTCAGCCCCTTGAGCCATTAAATTTAAAAATTTATGTATTGCAAGATCAGGTCTCTGTCTGGGACCGAATACAGTAAAAAATCTTAGCATTATTGTGTTTATATTAAAATATTTCCAGTATAGATGACCTATATCTTCACAGGATTTTTTTGTATGGGCATAGGGGGATAATGTATATCCTATGTTATCTTCTTCAGAAAAGGGAAGTTTTTGATTATTACCATAAACTGAAGATGATGAAGCACATATAAACCTATTCACATCATATTTTTTCATTATTTCCAGTATATTAATGGTACCTCCTACATTTACTTCTTCATAGAGACCGGGGTTATCAAAAGAAGGTCTCACTCCTGCCATTGCTGCAAAATGAATGACAGTTCCTATATTATTTTTAGAAAATATATTGTCGAGTTCTTTCTGATTTCTTATATCAGTATAGTGTAGAACAAAATTTTCAGTCATACTATTCACCTCTTTTATGAATAGTGAAAGGAATTTTTCCTTATCAATATTACATAAAAGGTGATTTTTCATCTGAATATATATTTTATCCATATTGGAGAAATGTTTTCTTAATTTTTCCTCTTTGTTATCAGAAAAGATAGCGTAGAGGACATCCATAATATTTCTGACCTTTAGGGTATAGTCATAAAAGTCGTTGAAATTATCTATAACAATAACTTTATTATTTTTCTTTTGAAGCAGTTCTTCAAGGAGATGAGATCCTATGAATCCTGCACCTCCGGTTAATAAAAATGTATCCATATTAAATATTCCTTTCTATTCTGTTAATGAGAACAATGTTTCTAATATATACAATAAACCCGAAGGACTGTCCAAGTATAAAAACAGGATCTTTTTTATAGATTGCATATATTAATAAAAGCAGACTTCCCAAAATACTTAAAATCCAAAAAGAAATAGGTATAACACTTTTTTTTCTTTTTTCACTTGCGATCCACTGGACAAGAAACCTTGCAGAAAATAGTAGCTGACCAATTAGTCCTAATCCCATAAAAAAGCTAGACATATCTAACTCCTCCTTCTATTGGGAGGAAAGAGTATTTTTTCATCCCATGAAAATCTATTATTAAAGAGTAGGTAGCCTTTTTTCCTTTTCTAATTTGAATATTTATAAAACTCATATTTATTCCTGCTGCTATTGTTATAAAAATTACAACCAAACCGAAAGAATAGTAGGAGAGATTTCTGTATCCCTTAATAAATAACAGGACTGAAAACAATATAGTGGCAACAAAACTCATAGCTGTAATATACCTGTAGGAAACAAAGTCTTTTCCATTGGCAAAGGGTATAGATAGACAAGCACATAGAAAAAAACTTAGAGTTATATAATATATCCTGTTTCTTACACTGTTATTTGCCTTTGATATCTTTATAAAGGCGAGAATCATTACTGGGGTGATAATAGGAAGAAGATATATGACCAGCTTACTACTGGATAAAGATAAATAAAATAATGTAATCAAGCTCCATATAATCAAAAAAACTTCTAAGTCTGAAATTTTTTGTTTTTCCATAAAATCCTTAATATATCTATAAGTCCCATATATTACCATAATACTCCAAGGAAAAAAGATAAAGGGGAAAAGCATGATATAGTAGTAAAAGGGCTGTTTGTGTACAAATCCTGATACAGTTCTTGCAAAAACCTGCTTTATGAATAGATTTTCCAAAAAAGGAATTCCTGTTGTCATATAGGCAGGTCCAATCCAAAAAAGTATAAATAAAAGGACGACACCTATCCCATTAAGAAATTTAATATCTCTTAAGGTATATTTTTTTCTTGAGAAAAATTTAAAGATAATTATTACCAGAAAAGGGGTAAGTATTCCTACGAGTCCCTTAAATAAAAATGCAATCCCTGTATAAATATAAACCTTGTATATGTTGCGATAATTCTCCATCTCATAGCATTTAAAAAATTCAATTAAAGTAATGGTTATAAAAGAGCTAAGAAATATATCCATTCGTACTAATATAAGGGAAATATATTGTAAAATGGAGGTTGCAATTAGAAATAATATTATTATGGAATCCTTTTGTCCAAATTTTTTTGAAAGAAAGTTATTGAGCTTAATGAGCATAAATGCTTCAATAGCTATATTAAAAAGTACAATTCCATAAGTATAGTAGTTTCTAAATAAAAATCGAGAAATAATCATTATCCAGAAATACAAAGGGGGCTTATCTGTATACAAAGCGTTATCAACATAGTATACAAAAGGATTACCGTTTTTTAATATACTTCTAGCTATCTCCACATATCTATATTCATTTCTTGGAGTGAATGCTCTTGATATAAGGGGGAGAGTTATAATAACAAGTATTATTGGAATAATTATATTCAGCTTCTTCTCACTAGTTAAATTTTTTGTTACTAATTTCATAGTTTATTCTCCTTTTTTTCATCCATCTTACAGCAAATACATCTGCTATTCCTACAAAGGCTCTATTCAAGACAGTATATTTTGAAGTACCAAAAATTCTGTTATAATGGGAAATTTCAACCTCTGTTATAGTAAATCCATTGATTTTTGCCAATGTAGGTAAAAATCTATGCATTCCCTTATAAAGATTAAAACTTTTAACTACAGATTTTTTGAAAACCTTTAAAGGACAACCTGTATCCCTTATATTATCTCCAGTTATAAAATTTCTGAATCCATTTCCAAAAATGGAAGAAATCCGTCTTATAAATCCATCTTCTCTTGTTGATCTTATACCGTTTACCATATCATATTCTTTTAAAAAAGGAATCATGAAAAAGATATCAGAAGGCTCAGACTGAAGATCTCCATCCATAGAAACTACAATATCGCCTTCTGCATGTTTAAAGCCTGCTGCGAGTGCTGCCGTTTGCCCACAGTTTTTCTTGAAAAAAATAGGCTTAATATAATATTTTTTCTTAGCTTCTTTTAAAATAGCCATGTCAGATGAATCTGTACTCCCATCATCCACAAGTATAAATTCATAGTCAGTATATTTTCCACTTACAGTTTCTTCTAGTTTTTTTATTAATACTGGAATATTCTCCCTTTCATTGAATATGGGGATGACAAATGAAATTTCCATACAAATCACTCCTTCTAATTATAATTTATTCCTACAGGATAATAATTAAATAAACTCCTAATACCATCTTCATTTATAAACATATTTCTTAAATCAAAGAAATAATTATTGTGCATATGATCCTTAATTTTTATGAAGTCAAGACTCTTAAACTGTTCCCATTCAGTAGCCAGTATTATTAAATCAGCATTTCTAGTACATTCATACTCATTTTCCGTAAAAGTTATAAAATTACTTAAATCCTTCAATTCTTTCCTAGCATTTTTCATTGCTTTTGGACAGTATACCTTCACATGCCCTCCTTTATAAATAATTTTTCTTATAAGGTTTATGGAGGGGGATTCCCTTATGTCATCAGTTCCAGGTTTAAAAGAAAGGCCTAGAACTGCTATTTCTTTATTTTTAATATTTCCAACCTTATCAATGATTTTATTGATGATGTATTCCTTCATGTAATCGTTAGTCTTTATTACGGAATCAATTATACCTAAATCGGAACCTATATTTTTAGCAGTACTCAAAAGAGATAAGGTATCTTTTGGAAAGCAGGAACCGCCATAACCAAGGCCCGCCTTTAGGAAGTCACCTCCTATTCTTGAATCAAGACCCATAATTTTTGCTACATCATTTACATTGGCATTAAGCTTTTCTGCTAGAAGAGCTATTTCGTTTATATAGGATATTTTCATTGCCAAAAAAGCATTTGAGGCATATTTTGACAATTCGGCACTTTCCAACGAAGTAAAGACAATGGGAATATTTTTTTCTATAAAATATTTATAGATAATTTTTATCTTTTCAACTATTTTCTCCTGATTATCATGGGAATCTATCCCTATTACAATTCTTTCAGGATTATAGCAGTCGTATACTGCCTTTCCTTCCCTTAGAAATTCAGGATTTGAAATAATAGAAAAATCTGATGTTCTATTATTTAATTTTAAATTCTCCTCTATTATTCTTTTTATTGTTTGATTAGTTCCTACAGGTACAGTAGACTTAGTAATAATAAGGCAGTTATTTTTTATATTTTGTCCAAGACATGCCGATACATTTTCAATATAACTTAAGTCGGTACTTCCATCAGACAGGGAAGGAGTACCAACTCCAATAAATATAACATCAGCATTTTCTACAGAGCTTTTGCATGAACTAGAAAAATTTATAGTCCCCCTTTTTTTAGAAGACTCTATAATTTCATCTAAACTTGGTTCATATATAGGTAAAATTCCCTTATCTAAAAGATCTATTTTATGACTATCTATATCAAAACAAGTTACATCAAATCCTAAATCAGATAACAATGCACCTTGTACTAGACCTATATACCCAGTTCCTATAACAGTAATTTTCATATTTAATATCACCTCCAAAAAAAATTTCTTTTAAATTATTAAAAATTGGATTATAATATACTATATTATAATGATTAAATATAACATATAAATAAAAAACATAACTGAATTTAAACTGAAAAAAGAGAAAGGATTTTTTATGGGAAAGATTTTGGTAATAGAAGATGAAGAAAAATTAATAAGAATACTCAAACTTCAGCTGGAACACCAAAATTATAGGGTGTCTGTGGAAAAGGACGGTATAGATGCACTGAATAATATAGATAGAAATAGGGATTACTACGATCTTATAACTTTGGATCTTACTCTTCCAGGAATGGATGGAAATAAGCTGTGTAGACAGATAAGGAAAATATCTGATACTCCTATAATAGTTATTTCAGCAAGAAGTTCAGTGGAGGAAAAAGTGGAACTTTTAAAATCAGGAGCAAATGACTATGTTACAAAGCCTTTTGACATACAGGAACTTTTAGCTAGAATAGAAGTAAATATAAGGAAAAATAAGGTAGTGGAAATTTCTTATGGGGATATAACGATAAATTTGGAAAATTATGAAGTCAGGATAAAGGACAAAGAGGTTTATTTTAGCAAGACAGAATATCATCTGCTTAAACTTCTTGTTGAAAATAGTGAAAAAATAGTACCCAGGGAAAAGATAGCTGAAAAAATATGGGGGTGGGAAGCAAGTGATAACCTAATAGACAGTACCATGAAAAAATTACGCCATAAGATAGGAAAGAATACGATAAAAACCGTGAGAGGAATAGGGTATAAACTGGAAGATGAAAAAAATATGGAAAATAAAGGATAAAATAGTATTCGCAAATACTTTGAGTATAGCAATAGCTACGTTCTTAATTATATTTAGCATGTTTTTATATTTGATGCATTTTACATTGGAAATTGAAATAGAAGAAATAGATCATATATTTAAAAATGTTGTAGAGCATATGGAGAATGTGGATATATCCAGTCTCAAAAGTTTTTATGATAAATATGACTATGCAGATAAGGAATATATGTCTGTTGCAGTAAAAGAAGGTGATAAAGTACTTTATCTGGATGATAAATTTGATAATAAGGAACTTAATAATTTTGTTACAGACAAGACCATGTTTCGTAAGCAAGGCTTGATTCATAACCGTATATATGAGGATTCCAAGGGAAGAAAATACTATCTTATAAGGTATTTTGAGTTTAAGGAATTTAGTGAGATATTTTATGTAATGATTCTCCTTTTCCTTCTCATAATTATAGCTGAATATATTATTTCAAGGGTAGTCACAAAAAATATATTAGATCCTATCTCAAATATAATAAAACAGAGTAAGGAACTTGACAAAAGAAACATCGAAGTTCAGCTTACTAAAACAAGGGATGATGAGATAGGGGATCTGATAGATGTATTAAATCACTCTTTTCTAAAAAAAGAAGAACTTATAAAAAGTCAGAAAAAATTTTCATCCAATGTATCCCATGAACTGAAAACTCCATTGGCAATAATGAAAGGGTATCTAGATATACTTAAATGGGGGAAAAATGATGAAAAACTGCTTGATGAAGCTATTGAAAATTTGGATATGGAAATAAGGAATATAGAAAAGATAATAAATAGTATATTTCTAAGTTCAAATCTGGAAAAGATAAGGGTAAAAAAAGAATATATAGATGTGTCAAGTCTTCTTGAAAAAATAAAGAAGGACTACGAACTTTTAAATAACAGGTTGAAAATAGTAATAATATCTGAAGGGGATATGGAGTTAATTGGAGATAGCTACCTCCTTTCGGAAGCCATACGGGGAATAATAGATAATGGAATAAAGTACTCAGACGGAGAAGTTATAGAGATTATAATGAAAAGGGAAAAAGGTAAAGAAATAATAATAAGGAATTATGGGGAACTTATCAATGAAGATGATTTGGAAAGAATTTTCGAAAGATATTATAAAAAGGATTTTAAGAAATCAGGAGCAGGACTAGGGCTTTCCATAATCAAGGAAATAATGCAGCTGAATGGGGGAGAAATAAAGGCGAAGAATAGAAAGGACGGAGTAGATATGATACTTAGCTTTTAATTCGCCTCGAATATATTTATTATAAAGGAAGGAAAGTAGAGTTATGGAAAAAGAACAGAATAAATTTGGAGTAAGTTCATTTACACTACATACTATTGCTATGTTGACAATGCTTATAGATCATATTTATTTTACAATTTTTTTAAATGCAACATGGATGAATGGAATAGGTAGGTTGGCATTTCCTATATTTGCCTTTATGATTGTAGAAGGATATTATCATACGAAGAATATAAAAAATTATATTTTAAGGCTACTAATTTTTGCAATAATATCGGAAATTCCCTTTAATATCATGGTAGGATACAAATTATTTCTACCTCAATATCAGAATGTGATATGGACCTTTCTCATATCTCTTTGTGGGATAGTGGCCATAGGGAAGGTAAAGGAAAAGTTTAAAGAAAACCAAACAGCGGTATTTATATTAAACTCCATAATAGCTGTATGTGCTTTTTTAGTGGCACAGATGCTAAGAACAGATTATCTGGGATATGGGGTCATGACAGTATTTACTTTTTATTTTTTTAGAGGGAAGAAATTATGGCAAATATTGGGAAAGATAGTGATGATGTTGCTAATAAATGGAGTCCTGTTAAGAAGTATGTCATCCCCTTTAATAAATATTGGGCAAATTACAGTTCCGTTGCAGATTCTTGCAGTCTTATCCTTAGTGATAATAGAACTATACAATGGGGAAAGAGGTTATCACAATAAGTTTATAAAATATTTATTTTATATATTTTATCCTCTACATATGCTTATTTTAGGTATAATTTCAATATGGTTATATATTAATGGTATAATATTACAATAGATATAGTTATTAAATTATAAAAAAAATATTATGAAATTTCATAGGAAAAAAATCCTTAATGGGGTAAAATCAAAATGTCAGAAGCGACATGTTGCTAATTAAAATTAAGGAGTAATTTTTGTGAAAAAAATTTTCGTAATATGCCTTTTAATTTCGGCAATGGGATTTGCAAGTAAAAAGAATCTAGAAAGTGAAATTGGAATAGGGGTGTCCCTTTCAAATGAAGTTTATAAGATGGAAAATAAGTCAAAGGCTGAAATTTTTCCGATGGGGGTGTTTTCCTATAAGAACCTTTATTTAGATGGAACTGAGATAGGGGTAGATGTTGTATCTACTGAAAATCTTTATATTTCAGCTTTTACTGATTTCAAGGATGGATATGATATGAAGGGTGAAAAATTAGAAAGGGGATATAAGAGTTTTAGAGACAGGAAAAATCAGATGTCCTTTGGTGGAAGAGTGGGATATATGTATGGAAATTTTGAAGGATATGTTTCTGCAAAAGGGGGAAAGAGAGGTTCTACAAGTGAAGCAGGGATAAATTACACAATTCCAGTTGGAGATAGTTTTTTAGTTTCTGCTGGAGCAAGTTATAGGTTATATTCTCCTAAGTTTACAGATTATTACTTTGGAGTCCATAAGGCGGACCTGGGCGGAAAGCTTCAAAAGGAATATAAGCCAGGGAAGACCTTTTCATATGGTGGACATATGGAAGCAGAGTACAGATTTACAGACAATTTTTCCACATTTGCCCTTGTTAGTGCTGAAAGATTTTCAAAGGAGATATACAACTCCCCTGTGGTAAGAAGCAGAACAAATGTTACAGGAGGTCTAGGAATAAAATATAAATTCTAGATAAGGGAAGGGATAAGTCGTATTTATTTTTCAGTTATTAAGTAGCAGGTAAAAAGAAAGGAGGTAAATATAAAGGATTTATAATATGTAATATTTAAAGGAGGATAATGGATATTGAACTCAAATCCAAAAGAAAGCCAGAATCAGTATGATGGCTATGATCAGATTTCCTATATACGACTACTTGGAAAACCATCTAAGAAGATTATGAAGGCTTTGTCAGGAATAGTGGTATATGTTGCTGCCTTCTCTATATTATCAATTATAAGTGTTCTAGCATTTAAATATATTGTGGATATGAGAAATGTACTGCTAGACCTGAAAAGGATGGAAACGATAGTGGAGATTTTGGAAAAATTTTATTTTAGAGGACTGGATGACTGGTTTTTATTTCTATTAGCACCTGCAGCTATTTTTACATATAGGATAGTGTATGGAAATCCGCCAGGAGTTCTTATATCTGTAAAGGGGAGATTCCGATGGGAATGGATGAAAAAAAGCTTATTTTTACTGCTACCATTACTGTCCGGAGTTACAGTTGGACAGATATTGATAGATGAGATTCCTGTTTTCATATTTTCCTTTGAGACTTTAGAAGCAGTTCTTTTAAGTGTTCTTCTCACTCCCCTTCAATCAGCAGGGGAAGAATACCTTTTTAGAGGATTTATACTTCAGGTCTTTGCTACGTTTATAAAATCGGAAAAATGGGCATGGATAATTTCTTCAACTATATCCTCCATAATATTTTCCATGTTACATTTTCCTGAAAACATATATACAGGGATTGATTTTTTTGTATTTGGTATTCTGATATGCGGACTAGTGTATTTTACCAAGGGTCTGGAGGCTTCAGTATTATTTCATACCTTAAATAATCTGTTTTTAAATATACTATTGGGAATAACAGATGGGAATTCTGTTTTTGTGGAGAACAAGATTATGGAGGAGCCCTTTATAGAAGGAATAATTGTATCAATAATAACAGATATTTTAATATGTGGTACAGTTGTATGGATCTGGAAAAAATATGAAAATAAAAAAGTAGAGATTTCTTAGGCTTTATTAAAATATATCTTAATGAGAAGTCTAAAAAAGGCACTACTTTTTTATTTATGGCTCACCATTGTATAGTTTGTATAATGTCTGTCTCATTCTCTTTATGTTAGGGGAAGTTTTATAAGTACGAGACTTCCTCTGTTATTATCAAGCACTTCTTCCATAAATATCCCATATTCATTTCCGTAGTAATATTTAATCCTTTTATCCACGTTCTGAATACCGATTCCCCCAGTTTTGCTCTTGTGAAGCTTTTTTGATTCCGAAAAACCTATTCCGTTATCCCTGACAGAAATAATAACCTTATCTTCATTGGAATAGACATCAATATTAATAATTCCCGTATCAGGAATATTTTTTATTCCATGATAAATGGAATTTTCCACAATGGGCTGAAGAATTATTTTTGGGACATTGATGGATAAAAGACTTTCTTCTATGTTAAAAAAATATGTGAGCTTCTCTTCGTATCGTTGCTTTTGAATAAATAAGTATTCTTTAATATGCATTATTTCATCCTTTAAAGAAATCATCTCCTGTCCATTGCTTAGGGATAGCCGGAAAAAGTTCGCCAGGGACTTTGTAATAGCTATAACCTTATTGCTGTCTTCAAATTCAGCCATCCATATTATTGTATCAAGAGTATTATAGAGAAAATGCGGATTTATTTGGCTATGGAGTATCTGTATTTCATATTTTCTTAAATATCTTATTTTTTGTATCATATCATTAAAATGTTCTGTTAGTACCCTCACTTCATAGTTTGCACCTTCTCCAGGCTCAAATTCTCTTAATGTATTTTCAAAATTCTGCATGTGGTTCTTAAGTTTAGCCAGAGGATTGAGCATCTTTGTTATTACCAAAAAGGTTACTAGGGATGTAAACATAAAGGAAATGAGAAAGATGGTTACAATAACATTGGCAAATTTCTTTTTTAAAACCACAAGGCTATCCATATTGGCTATGCTTATAAGCTTCCAGCCGGTATTTTCTATCTTAGATTCTATTATAGAAACTTCCTTATGATTTTTTTTTAAGGAAAATTTTTCCAGGCAGCTTTTATTAATAAAGCAATTTGTGTCCTTATAATATATTATATTATTTTTATCATCCACTATAATGCTTTCATTTTCTCCTTTTGTATGTGTGGATCCAAGATATTGGTTAAATGTGTCGTATTTTATATCAAGGACTACAACACCTATGTCTTTTCCATCTGCAAGCCTCCTAATATGGTGGCTTAAGGAAAGCCCCCATTCCTTCTTATTAGTGGGATCGGAAAAATTCTGACTGGGAGTGAATACAGGAATATCCGGATTTTCCAAAGTATTTACATACCAGTTTTCCTTTATCATGCTGCTTGAATTTACCTTTTCTACTGCCCTTCTGTTAAAGATTAGTGCAGTTTCTTTGCCCACAAGGGTTATACTTCTTATCCCTTTATTTTCAGCAAAGATACTTTCCACCGTCTTTCTTATTCCAAATTCATACAGACTACTTCCTGTATCCAGAAATCCTTCTACTTCCCCATCTATTGCTATGAGATTTACTATATTTTTTAGTTTCTCAATGTATAGGGAGATATAATGGGACTTGTTTTGGGTACGCTCCCTATTATATTCTATTTCCTTTTGAAGTATAATTCGCTTTGAACTATAATAAAAAATACTGATTAAAAAAATGATAAATAGGACGTTACCTGTCAGATAAAAAAATATTATTTGAAAAATAGTGGAATTTTTTATGGACTTTTTAAATCCGTATATTTTTCTTATGCGATTAATCAAGATTTTCCTCCCTGCCTTTTTCCATGACCTTTTTCTTAAACTCCTTAGGAGTCATCCCAAAGGATTTCTTAAATTTGGAATTAAAGTAGTTAAAATTTTCTATTCCTATCATTTCTCCAATTTCATAATTTTTAAGATCAGTGGTCAATAGTAATAATTTAGCTTTTTCCATTCGCATCCTATTAAGATAGTCCTGAAAAGGGATTCCAAATAGGTTTTTAAATAAAGCACTTAAATATCCTGAAGATAGATTCATATCATCAGCAAGAGAATTTAAGTTAAAGGAAATATCGCAGTATCTTTCTTCCATTTTCTTCAGTATGATATCCTTATGACTGCTTTGATTTTGAATTTGTAATTTTCCTGTATCATGAATATCGGAAGCTGTTATAATGTTTTTAACTTCTGTTATTTTATTTTCTTCCTTTATCCTGTATACCAATTTAGCAATGATCTCATTTATATCGGTTTTTGATACAGGTTTTAAGATGTAATCTTCCACTCCTATTTTAAGGGCCTTCTGAGCATATTCAAAATAGTCATATCCTGAAATAATTGCAATCTTGACGTTACCCTTAAGATGCTTCATTTCCTCAGCCAACGTAAGTCCGTCCTTAAAGGGAATATTAATATCCAGAAGGACCAAGTCAGGAAGTATTTCAGAAAAAATTTTAAGGGCAGTATTTCCGTTTTCTGCTTCATAAATATCCGTTATTTTATATCTATCAAAATCAATAAAGGTTTTTACTCCTCTTCTTATGAGGGGTTCATCATCAACTATTAACAAACTGTACATTTTCCACTCCTTTATTAAATGTTTATATTTCAAGTCTATTATAGCAAATATGGAGATGTTTTTTTTCAGTTTTTATAATATTTTTCTATAATTTAATCATATTTTCTAAAGGATAGCATTAAAAGATTCATCTTGGACATAGCAAAGAATTTGTTCACTTTTTTATTTAACTAGTAAAAAAATAATATATTTAAATAAAATAATTTGAATAAAAAAGTTTAAAAATAAGGAAGAAATGGAAATGGTCCGGTACAGGGAGATATCCCTTTTAAGTAGTAAAATCCCCAAGCCCACCCTCGATATATTGAAATGGTACGTGGTAGTAACATTAAATTGTAAGCTGTACACCTGTAACAATATTGGGAATAACAATAATAAGTCGACTCCCCGGATCGTTCATCAAGCGTGACAGGCTTTTTCCCATTGGGAATTGTACCCACTTTCAATAAATCTAAACCTTAAATATTAAAAAATTCAATAGAGTTAATAAAATTAATCAACAAGGTCAGTATTCCAGTTTGCCTTCTGAAGTTCCATATCAGTTTCTCTTATTTCCTTTGAAAGAATATCAATTTCCTTTTGTAGAGAAGGGACATCCACTGTACTTAGTATTCTTATTTCTTTATTTGAATAAAGTTCAACCTTTCTTCCTGCTATTTCAATAAAGTTTCTTAAAATAGAGGCCTTTAATGTTAAAGTGTCCCTTTCAGCAATCATATCCGACAGGGAAATATTATTAACATAGGAAACAGAGTTTGTCCTGTTAATTCTTTTTATGAGTATCGTAAGCTGACTGATACATTCATTCAGCTCTTCCATTAATGCTTTAGGATCTTCAGAAGGA
>JBGXYD010000040.1:0-5950 GCA_041815005.1 Leptotrichia sp.
CTCTTCTGACTCCTATATATGGTCTTTTCAAGGTTTGCTGATAATGTATGGCTCTTTGATTTCATATCATAAACTGTATTGTATGAGTAGAAGCTGCTCTCCCCTATACTCTTGCTCGAATTAAGTCTCAGTCTGTAGTCCCTGAACCTTAATGTATATCCTATATTGAACATGTCGAGCCTTCTATTATACGGTAATGTGTCCGTATCAGGGTCATAACCTGCAGGACCTATGGGCATTATCTCGCCGGGCTTCAGCTCCTCCACAGTCTTCTTCCAGCTCCTGTCCGCCTTTTTCCTATGTACCGTAAGATAGGAAAAGTTAAGGCTGTCTCCTATGCCTAGAGGACTGTCTATGCTGACCCCACTCCGTATCTCCACATTCCATTCTGATTGTTTTCCCCATAGTTATTCCCGTTGAAGGATACCTGGTATTTATCCTTCATTATATTCTTTACCCTTATTACTGAATAGTTTTCCCTTCTGCCTCCCTCTATCTCCATTTCCATATTGTTTGACCTCAATGAATTAAAGCTTTCTGTGGCCTCATCTATATCCCTTATATTCAATACATCTCCCTTATTCCTCTTAAACATAAAGAATTCCCTTAATTTATCAAGGCTGTTTCCACTGTTTATCTGTATGCCCTCTATCTTTCCAGACACTATTTTCAGTGCTAACTCCCCTTTGGATAAATCACTGCTCTCATCTGGGACAACTGTACTTGTTATATATCCTTTGGAAATTAATTTATTTGTCATCTCTTCAAGTAGTTTATTTATGTTGCTTACCCCCATATATGTATTCCTGTATCTATTAAAAAAGGAAAACTCTTCATTTTGGCTCAAAAGGTTATCAATATCTTTTATGACAATCTTTTCAATCAAAAATTTAGGCTCATCTATATCAACTGAAACTTTATTTTCAGTTTCTATTTCCCTACCTAATTTTGAGTTTTCCAGTTCCTTTATTTTTTGTTCATGTTTATTTCTTATTCTTTCCTGTTCTATTCTCTGCTCTTCCCTTTCGAGAAGACGTGTCGCTTCATCTATGTTTGTAGAAAAGAGAAGGCTGCTTATGGAGAAAAATACAGCCAGATATTTTTTCATAAACTCCCCTTTCATTTTTAAATATTTAATTTGATTGTATAAAATTTAGAGTTATTATTAATAAATAATAACCCTATATTATATATTTGTCAAGTAGTCAGCTTAAATTTTTTAACCTTTTTTATATAAAAGTCAAATATATGTTGAAATTAATACATGATAGTATAGCAGAAAAAATAAAAGTTCTTTGATTTATTTAAGGATAATGATATAGTAGTATTTAATAAAGAGTTAGAAGAATTAATAACAGAATTAAGAAATTCAGGAATAAAGGAATACACGAAACAGGAGGAGGCAGTGAAAAATTAGGAAAAAACAAGCAATATACAAAAATATAACCCTAAGGGACAAATTAATCTATTATTCTCTATTTCCATTGCTTTTTCAACCTTAGAACTTCTCCTATTTTTAGTATTTTCTATTTGACAGTCCTTTTTATTGACTTACCCCAGCTAGTCAATATATCATCCTGAATCGTCCCTGCCCAGCCTGCCATATCTAGAAGGGTTATTTCCTTATTCCCTTGTTTTCCTATGATTACTGCCTCGTCATTTATCTTTACATCACCTATGGAAGTTATATCCACTATTACCATATCCATACATACTTCCCCAAATATCGGAGCTTTCTCCCCCTTTATAAGAATATATGCTCCTTTATCTTCCAGCTGTTTTTTTAATCCATGTGCATATCCTATCGGAATTATTCCTATTCTTTTATCTTTTTCCAAAATACCTTTTTTCCCATAGGAAACCCTTTCTCCTTTTTTTACATTTCGTATTGCTATTATTTTGGAAATTATTCTTATAGTTCCCGATAGCCCCATTTTTTTGGATAATGGCTCCATTCCATATATTGCCATTCCCACCCTTGCAAAATCATAATTATATTTTTCCTTATACTTAAAAAGGAGGGGACTTGCCTGAATATGCCTAAAAATCCCCTTCATGTAATTTGGTCCCCTTTTTTCAAGCTCTGAAAGTATACTTTCATATTTTTCCACCTGAACTGCAGTCATTTCTTCATCTTCACTATCAAATATATGGGTATATACGGATTTTATCTCAATATTTATCCCTTCTTTTTCAAATTTTTCCAGTTCCTTCAGCAAAGGCTCAATCTCTTCCAGATTAAATCCCAGCCTGTTCATACCTGTATTAATTTTAATATGTATTTTCAGGGCTTTTGATATATTTACCCTTACATTGTCATATTCTTTTCTTTTCCTTTCTATTTTTTCCGATATTTTCTTATCCAAAAGTATCTTATAAATCCCTATTAGCTGCTCTAGACTAAATATTGTTATTTCTATCCCTTTTTCCAATGCACGTTCTAAATCTTCATTTTCTATGCATCCTAGCATCATTACACATATTTCTTCCTCTTCCCTCAATAGGTCTTCTGAAATATCTGTTCTTAAAACATTTTTTCCAAAAAAGCTTTCTTTTGAAACTTTCTTTCCTGAAATGCCTTTTTTCCTAACTATTTCCTGTATCTTCAATGCCTCCTCAATATATGCTACTGCAAAATATCGGCAGCCTTTTTCTAGTAATATAGGAAGTACATTTTCTATTCCTATCCCATAAGCATCATCTTTTAGGACACATATTATATTTTTATTTATTTTTCGTATTTTTTCAAGATTTTCTTCGATACTGTTTCTATCTATTTCCATTTTTATTAACATAAATATCCTTTTCCCACCAAAAATACAAACCTTATAGCAACGGCAATATATATTTATATGCTGCCAAAGCCAAAATGATGATTATTGCCAATTTTATGAGCTTTGCAGTCTTTTTTAACAGTCCCAAAAACAATAAAATACCTATGACTACCAATACAATCATTTCCATGCTAAAATCTCCTTATTCATTCAATTATCTAAAAAATTAAACTTTCTCCTACTTGTGGATAGAAAAATTTTATTTTATAAATATTTAACTCCTCTATTTCTTTTTTTATTACTTTTTCATTATCCACATCCTTTAAAAATCCTGGCTTTATATGATTCACAATTATATTAAGATTTTTAAGGTTTTCTGTTCCTCCACTATATTTCCCCAATACTTTCAATTCCTCCATTATCCATTTAGGTGTCAAATGTCCGAAAAGATTTTTATCTTCTGTTACATTAGGAAATGATACTTCCAGAATAATCCCTTTTAGCTTTCCATTTTTCAGTTTTGATCCCAATTCTTTCCATATATTGTCCATAAGTTTTGATTTTTCAACCTTATCAGGCCCTGTATCTCCAAAAAAGGCAAAATAGTCTTCTCCACTTCTTATTAATAGCATTGAAGACTCATAATTACTATGACTCAATGGAAAAACCCGTCCGTAAAGACCAGTCCCTTCTATTTCAAATTCTTTTCCCGGTTCCACTTTTTTATAGGAATACACTCCCAGCTTAAAGCCTTCTCCTGTATCTCCAAAATTTGGCCACACTTTCCAATTAAATATATTATTTTCTATTACATTAATTACTGATGGCAATGCATATATATTTTTCTTTGTATCTTCAGTAGAGGATATCACAAGCCCTGCAACATGATCCATATGGGCATGACTTAAAAAATATCCTTTTATGGATTCCCTGAAAATATATCCCAACTTTGTGTATTTAGAATCAGTCGGGACGATTATATCTTTAAAATTCCCTTTTTCCAATGCTTTTTCAAGTCCATTTACAACACTTCCACCATCTAATGCCAGATAACTTTTACTGTCAGTATCTCTTATAATATATGATGTTGTTGTCCCTGCAACAACTCCTCCACTATTCCCCAATGCTACAACTTCAAACTTTCCGATTAAATTTGATGATAATAATATAGTCAATAATAAAAATATAAATCTTTTCATATTTCTTCTATTGTGTGGAAAATATAAAAATATATAAATACCACACTCTCCTTTCTATAATTTATAATTTTAGTTGTAACTAAATTTTTAGTATCTTTTTATTTTTTATGGTACATTCGTAAATCCCAATGATTTACATCTGTAAACTACCTGTCTCTTGCCAAATCAGTTATATACTCAAAAAACCTATCCCTATCCGCATGATAGACTAAATCTACCGGGCGTCCGTCCTCCTTCACCACTGTACGCCCTCTGCTAGGACCTTCTGTTATTACATCACTCTTAACCACCTGTCTTTTTACAAGCTCTTCTTTTCCAAAAGAAGCTGTTGTCAAGACATCCCATAGGAAATATGTTGAATTTGTTACAAAATGGGTAAGTGGGGGAACTGCGGCATAGCACTGTCCTAAAAAATCTATTCCTTCATGTTTCCTAAGTTTAGCCCACATATCACGAACTTCCATTGTCAAAGGAACCATCCTTGTGCTTTCCAATGCCACAAGTTCTATTTGAATTTTTGAATCCCATACCTTTTTAGCTGCAAAGGGATCCCAATATACATTCCATTCAGCAGTTCCATCATGTTCAGGTTCCTCAACATTTCCATGTTCTAAAAAGGTTCCCCCCATCCAATAAAGTTTTCCTATTTTATCTTCTATGCCGGAATCCATATCAAGGGCTCTGGCTAAATCTGTTAAAGGTCCTATAAACACTAGATCCACTTTTTCATCTGATCCCCTCAGAACACGTACTATATCTTCGTGTGCCTTCAAGTCGGATTCTTCCACTGTTATAGGCTTAAATTCATTTAAAATAGGAAGTGCATCTACCACAAATGCATGCATTCTCCAATCTTTTGGAAAAGGATTTACCCCCCTAGAATCTGATAATGCGATCTTTATATCTTTGTCTTCCTTACCTCCAAATCTTTCAATAATCTTCCTTGTGGCAGAGGAAGCAGGCTGTATATAACAGTCAGCATCCATAACACTTACTCCTACCAGTTCCACATCCTTCATCCTTAACAAAAGATATAGGGATACTAGATCGTCAACTCCCCCATCATGATTCAAATAAACTTTTCTTTTTTTCATATATTCTCCATTTCCCTTAATTCAGTTTTCAATATATTTTTATGTATTAAAATTATACTTTAAAATCTCTTCCATCCAAAAAACAAAAAGCTGTTTTTAAAGTATATATTATTATATAGTATATTTTAGAAGCTCCAACGGACTTTCTATCATAATATCAGGATTTTCCCCTTCTAGCATTTCTACGCTATGACTTCCCCATGTTACACCGCAAGTATGTACTCCAGCAGACTTTCCCATTTGAATATCAAAAATAGCATCTCCAACCATAATAGCTTCAGGTTTTGAAAATCCATATTTTTCCACAAGCATATTAATTCCTTCCGGGTGAGGTTTATGGTTTGACACTTCATCAGGTCCTATTATATCAATAAAATAGTCATAAATTTCTAAAAACTTAAGGTTTCTTTCAAGGACACTTGACTTTTTGCTGGAAACAATAAAACACTTTATCCCCTTCTCCTTTAAAGTATCAAGAAGCTCTCTTACCTCTGGGAAAATCTTCAGGCAATCCTTTTCTATTTTTTTTGTATAGTCCCTAAAAATTTCTAGAAGTCCTGCAAAATCTTCTTCTGAAAGATTTTCGCCCGCCATTTCCCTTAGAGATGTTTCAAGGGGGATTCCCATATAATATTTTATCTCCTCATCTGAAGGTATATTCATGGACATTCCTTCAAAAGCTTTCTTTGTTGAAGAAATAACACACTCTTTTGAATCCCCCAGGGTTCCGTCAAAATCAAAAATAACAGTCTTTATTTTCATTAAATATAGTCTCCTTATATGTTAATATTATGATTCTGATTATACTATATTTCAGATTTAAAGTAAAAGGATTTTTGGCCTGTTATTTTTTTATTATAACTATCCTTATCTCCCATTAGAC